>NZ_BAAAKJ010000162.1:14242-81105 GCF_039527695.1 Kitasatospora putterlickiae | reverse complement strand
CGGTCACCGCGAACAGCGCCAGCACGGCGGCGAGCAGGACGAACGCGCCGCAGCGGACGGCCGCGGCCTTGTGCGTGCTGCTGCTCATCTCGCCCCTCACGCGCCGATCCGGTACAGGGAATGGGTCCAGGAGAACGTGCCGTTGGACACGTAGTAGGCGTAGTCCGCCCAGTTGTAGCGGTAGTTGGACGGCCACGGATCGCCCCAGTAGACCTGACTGGCGGTGGTGTCGTACCCGTACAGGACGTGCATGTGGCCGCCGCCGGAGCTCCACTGGATCCGGGTCTCGACCGGCCGGTCGGCGTTCACCTCGGTCTGCACCGTGGCGTAGCGCAGGTACCCGGTGACGTACGAGCCCGGGTTGACGCCGATCCACCTCAGGGCGTTCTGCACATCGCCCAGGGTGGCCTGGCTGTTGGGGCAGCCCGAGTTGGTCGAACGGCCGAACGCGGCGTTGCAGAACTGGTTCTGGCTGTAGTTGTAGCCGTACCAGGTGGCGATGGTGTTGCCGCTCGCCGCCCAGCACCAGTTGCTCTGCTGTTGCTGCTGCATGGTGATGTCGAGCTTCTTGGACGTGCCGGCCAGGCCGGCCGTGGAGCCCGCGGCGGCCACGGGCCCGACCCGCTGTCGGGGGCCCTCGGCCGTGGGGGCGGCCTGGGCCGGGGTGACGGCCGCGACGCTGAGCGCCGGGCCGAGGACGCCGAGCGCGAGCACCGAGACGGCGCGACGCAGGCGTATCCGGGTGACGGACATGGGGGATGTCCTCCTTGCGACAGGCAGAGGAGTCGAGAGGGGTGGGGGCGCGGTCCGGATCGCGCCACCGAGCATCGCGCCGTTGACATGGCCGGTCAACGGCTCCCGGACCCCGCCCGAGCGGCTGTGAACGGGGACCGCCCGTTGTGAACGCCGGCCCCGCGACCCCCGCCCGGAATGTCAGGACCGGTGACAAACCCCCCTCCCCGTGTGAATATTCACGACCAACCGGGCCCACCGCGGCGGCCCGCACCGGGCCGCCCGGCCCGTTCCCTTCCCGCCGCCCGAGGAGGCCGTATGCAGCGGACCGACCAGCCCGACCTCGTCACCGCCCTGCGCACCGGCCCGTTCGACCTCGCGCTGCGCACCGCCATCGCCGCCCGCGGCCTCGCCCTGCACCGCGTCCGCGACCACCTCGCGCACCGCGGCGTCCACATCGGGGTCACCAGCCTCAGCTACTGGCAGCAGGGCCACCGCCGCCCCGAACGGCCCGAATCGCTGCGCGCCGTCCGCGAGTTGGAACGGGTCCTGGAGCTTCCCGAACACTCCCTCACCCGGCTGCTCGGACCCCGGCGGGCCGCCCCCGCCGAGCCGGCCGGCCCGCCCGTCCGCCCCTACCGCGACCTCATCACCCCGCCCACCGCCGTCGACGAACTGCTCGCCGAACTGGCCGGTCCGCGCGACAGCGGACTGCACACCATCACCCACATCGAGCGGATCAGGATCGGCGCCGACCGCCGGCTCCAGCGCCGCGACTCCCAGCACGCCCTGCGCGCCCACCGCGACGGCGTCGACCGCTACCTCGCCATCCACCAGGGCGACCCCGGCAGCGACATCACCCGGGTCGGCGTGCGCGCCGAGGAGAACTGCCGCCCCGGCCGCGTCCGCCGCGACCAGGCCCACGACCTGCTGATCGCCGAACTCCTGCTGGACCGCCGGCTGCGCGCGGGCGACACCCATCTGCTCGGCTACGGCTTCGACGACGCCCCGGCGCCCGAGCCCAGCAGCGAGTACCTCCGCGGCTTCCACGCCGGCGCCGGGCAGTACGTCCTCCAGATCACCTTCCACCCGGCCGCGCTGCCGGTCCGCTGCCACCGCTTCGCCCGCCGCTCCCCCGCCGAGAAGCCGCACGAGAGCGAGGAGTTGACCCTGGACGGCCACCACGGCGTGCACCTGGTCGCCACCGCCGTCCGGCCGTGCATCCTGGGCATCGGCTGGGACTGGGAGTGAGCCCCGACCAGCGGGCCCCGGCTCACGGGAGCGCCGGGTCCGGAGCCGCGCGGCGGGCGTCGTACCGGGGGTCGATGGTGCCGAACAGCCGGTCCCAGACGGTGGTGTAGAAGCCCAGGTTGACGGCGGGATCGGCGTGGTGGCCGGCGTGGAACATCGGCAGCGCCACCCAGCGGAACACCGCGAGCCGCCGGACCCGCGCCGGAACGGGCTCCACGCCGAGGTGCCCCAGCAGGCCGAAGACCAGGTTGACGCCGATGTAGCCGGACAGCGCGAGCACGGACATCCCCGGCCAGAGCCAGAGCACCGTGATCCACGCGCCGCCGAAGCCCAGCACCTCCAGCGGGTGCAGCACGAAGAGCGTGGCGGGGCGCGGGTCCGGATAGGCGTGGTGCAGTTCGTGCGCCAGCCGGTAGAGGCGGCGGCGGTGGGCCAGCCAGTGCCCGCCGTACATCAGCGCGTCCATCACCAGCGAGAACAGCAGCAGATCGACCAGTGCGCGCGGCCCCGGGTCGGTGGTGAGCCGGATCCAGCCGGCCCGCCAGAGCTGCCAGCCGAGCAGTCCCACCGCGGAGTTGAGCAGCACCGCGACCACCGTGAGCAGCCGCTCCCGGCGGTCCGGCGGTGCGGGCGGCGGGGTCACCCGCCGATCGCCGAAACGGCGCACCAGCAGACCGCCGGCCAGCAGCGCCACCGTGAACAGCGCGAGGTTCCCGGCCAGCGCCCCCGCCGCGGCCTCCGCCGGGCTCAACCGCCTTGCCCATTCGAGCATCGCGTCCACCGTCACGCTCCCCCAGCCCGTCGGCCCGCCCCACCGGTCCGACGCCGTCCTGCGGCCGGTGGTTCCCGGACGGTCGGCGCTACGCCTCGAAGGCCAGCTCCAGGCAGTCCTCCACCGGCCGGTAGCCGATCTGTTGGTAGATCGAGTTGCTGGTCGGGTTGGACAGGTCCGTGTAGAGCAGCACCTCGTCGGCCCCGGCCGCGAGGGCGGCGGCCGAGGCGGCCGCCGTGACACCGCTGGCGTAGCCGCGGCCCCGGGCGTCGCGCGGCGTGTAGACCGGCCCGATCCGGGACATCCCGGCGACGACCGCGCTGGCCCCCGCCACCGCGACCGGCCGCCCGGCGTCCTCCCACAGGTGCAGCTGGCCGCCGGCCACCCGGTCGTCCACCGCCACCTCGACATCGATGATGTGGATGCCCGCCTCGGCCGCGAACTCCTCGAACCAGCGGATCAGCAGCGCGCGGTCCGCCGCGCCGGCGAGCCTGGCGCTTCCGGCCGGCGGGCGCGGCGGGTCGGCCAAGTCGCCGAGCCGGTAGAGGCGTTCACGGGACTTGACGGCCCCGGCGGCGCCGGTGGCCCCGGCCCACGCGTCGCCGAACGCCCGCACCGCCGCCACTGCGCCGGAGACCCCGGCGAGCGCCGTGGATCCGGACCCGGCGACGGCCAGGTCGACGGCCAGCTCGGCCGCCGCCCGCTCCGGCATCAGCCCCAGCCTCGGGACGAACGGCGGGGTCCGCAGGAACACCCCCTCGACCGGGCCGTCCGGCGCGCCGCGCCACCAGCCGAAGACGGGCGAGCCGTCGCCGTAGTAGTGCGGGCCGCGCGCGGCCAGCCGGTCCGTCACCGTGAGCAGCACGGTGTTCTCGGCCGGGTGCGCGGCGAGGAAGCCTCCGGCCTGTGCGCGGAAGTCGTCCAGGTTCGTGCTGAGGGTCCAGGGCATGGCCCATCCTCACCCACGCCCCGGGCCCCCGCCAACGGATTTACCCCTCCGCCGACCCCAGTCGCCCGGCCAGGACCGCCGGGTCCGTGGTCGGCGCGTCGCAGGTGAAGTGGCGGCAGACGTAGGCGGTGGGGGCGCCGTCGACCAGTGGCCGGCCGGTGAGCAGCGGGACCTCGTCGCTGCCCGCGCCCGGCTCGCCGAACGCGACCACGGCGCCCGGCGCGGTGCCGAGCAGCGCGGTCCGGTGCAGCGCGGCCGTCCCGGGGTCGCCGTCCGGGCCGATCACCGCGACCTCGCGCGGGCCGTCGGCCAGCGCCTCGGCGGCGGCCAGCCCCCAGCCGACGAACCGCGGCGCGCGCGAGGCCAGCGCCCCGACGATGCCGAGCGCCCGCTCGGCGGCGGTCCGGTGGCGGGCCGAGCCGGTGTACGCGGCGTAGCTCAGCAGGGCGGCCGCGGCGGCGGTCCAGCCGGACGGGGTCGCGTTGTCGGTCGGGTCCTGCGGGCGCCGGATCAGCTCCTCGGCGTCGTCGGCGGTGTCGAACAGCGCGCCGCCCTCGTCGGCGAAGTGCTTGAGCACGGTGTCGAGCAGCCCGCCGGCCAGCTGGAGCCACTCGGCCTCGCCGGTGACCGCGTACAGCGCGAGGAAGCCCTCGGCGGTGTCGGCGTAGTCCTCCAGCACGCCCGCGTTGGCGCCGGGGCGGCCGTCCCGGGAGGTGCGCAGCAGCCGCCCCTCGGGGGTGAGGTGGACGGCGAGCAGCAGGTCGGCGGCGCGTTCGGCGGCCCGGACGAGGTCGGGGCGCTCCAGCAGCGCGCCGGTCTCGGCGAGGGCGGCGATGGCGAGGCCGTTCCAGGCGGCGACCACCTTGTCGTCCCGGGCGGGCGCCGGACGGGTCGCGCGGGCCGCCAGCATCCGTTCCCTGATCGCCTCGTACTCGGCGAAGTCCTCGGGGTCGGCGAGGAGTTGCAGAACCGAGGTGCCGTGCTCGAAGGTCCCGTCGGCGGTGACCGAGAACAGCCGGGCGGCGGTGGCCGCGTCGGCGGGGCCGAGCAGGTCGACCAACTGGCCCGGCTCCCAGACGTAGTAGGCGCCTTCGGCGGTGGCGCCGGTCTCCTCGTCCAGGCTGTCGGCGTCCAGCGCGGAGGCGAACGCCCCCTCGGGGGTGCGTAGTTCGCGCAGCAGGAAGTCGGCGGTGGAGAGCGCGACCCGGCGTGCCAGTGGCGAGCCGGTCGCCCGCCACAGGTGCAGGTACGCGCGCAGCAGCAGCGCGTTGTCGTAGAGCATCTTCTCGAAGTGCGGCACCACCCAGTCGGCGTCCACCGCGTACCGGGCGAAGCCGCCGCCGAGCTGGTCGTGGATGCCGCCGCGGGCCATCGCCTCCCCGGTGCGCACCGCCATCTCCAGCGCGGCCGGCGAGCCGGTCCTGGCGTGGTGGCGCAGCAGGAACTCGATCACCATCGCGGGCGGGAACTTGGGCGCCCCGCCGAAACCGCCGTGCCGCTGGTCGAAGTCACGGCTGAGCGCGACCAGCGCCTGGTGCAGGTCGGCCTCCCCCGGCGGCTGGTGCACCCCGCTGCCGACCGCGTACACCGAGGCCCGCTCGACCAGGTCGGCCCGGATCCGCCCGGCGACCTCGCCCACCTCCCCGCGCCGGTCCCGCCACGCGGCGTGCACGCCCTCCAGCACCTGCCGGAACGACGGCATCCCGTGCCGAGGCTCCGGCGGGAAGTAGGTCCCGAAGTAGAACGGCTCCTTGCCGGGCGTCAGGAACACCGTCATCGGCCACCCGCCCTGCCCGGTCGCCGCCTGCACCGCTTCCATGTAGACGGCGTCGACGTCCGGCCGTTCCTCCCGGTCGACCTTCACCGCGACGAACCGCTCGTTGAGGTACTCCGCCGTCCCCTCGTCCTCGAACGACTCGTGTGCCATCACATGGCACCAGTGGCAGGCGGCGTACCCGACCGAGAGCAGGACGGGCACGTCGCGGCGCTCCGCCTCCTCGAACGCCTCGGGCCCCCAGGGCCACCAGTCGACCGGATTCTCGGCGTGCTGCAGCAGATAAGCCGAGGTCAGACCACCCAAGCGGTTCATGGGCCCTAGCCTCTCACACCGGCGCGGAGCCGGCGGCGAAGCCCACGAACTCGTCTCGGGCCGTCCCGCCGGCGCCGGTGGCCCCTCGTCAGCGGCCGGTCCAGACGGGGTCGCGCTTCTCCGCGAAGGCCCGGACCCCTTCGATCGCGTCACCGCTGCGCCGGCGGCGTTCCTCCCAGCCGTACTCGGTGGTGAAGGCCTGTTCCAGGGGCATGTCGACGGACTTCCCGGCGGCCTCCTTGATGGCCCGGACCGAGAGCGGGGCGCTGCGGACCAGGTCGTCGGTCCACTGCTGGACGCAGGCGTCCAGCCGGTCGGCCGGGACGACCTCGTTGACGAGCCCGTAGTGCACGGCCGTCGCGGCGCTCATCCGGCGGCCGGTGAGCAGGTAGCCCATGGCGATCCGCTCCGGGAGCTGTCTGACCAGCCGGAAGGCGCCGCCCGCGCCGGGCACGAGACCGAGCCGGGCCTCGGGCAGGGCGAAGACGGCCTGGTCCGAGGCGATGATCAGGTCGCAGGCCAGGGCGAGTTCGAACCCACCGCCCAGGGCGTAACCGTGGACCCGCGCGAGCACCGGCTTGGACAGGGTGAAGCGGTCGGTGAGCCGGGGCCAGCCCGGCTGCCCCCGGCTGCCGAAGGTCGTCGGGGGGACGCCGCGCCGGTCGAGACGGGCCCGCTCCTTGAGGTCCTGGCCCACGGAGAAGGCGCGTTCACCCGCCCCGGTCAGCACGGCGACCCTGATGTCGTCGTCGGCCTCGACGTCGTCCCAGATCCCGGCGAGTTCCTCGTGCGTGCGCAGGTCCATCGCGTTGAGCACCTCGGGACGGTCGAGCGTGACCCGGGCGACGTGGCCGTCCTTCTCGTAGCGCACCCGTTCGCGGTCGCCGGTCATCCGGAGGCCCGCCGTTCGAATCGGCCGGCCTTGTCGATGACGTCCTGGCCGTAGAGCCGCAGCGCCTGCTGGAGGGCGAACTCCGCCATGTACGCGCGGAATTCGTGCGGTGACTCCTCGGCGAGGTGCAGCATCCGCCGGTTGGCGAGCACGGCGTCCCCGTCGAGGCGCGCCAGGCTCCGCTCGACGGCGGCGTCCAGCTCGTCCGGCTCCACGACCTCGTCGACCAGCAGCCGCGCCTCCGGTTCCTTCGCCCAGATCCGGCGGCCCTCAAGGATGAGCTGGCGGGACAGGCGCGGCCCGGCGAACCGGCCGATCCGCAGGTTCGCCACGCCCGGGATGATGCCCTCCTTCGCCGCGGGCAGGCTGAAGTAGGCGTCGGAGGAGGCGAGTACGCGGTCGAAGACCAGCAGCAGCTGCGCTCCGCCGCCGATCGCGAAGCCGTCCACCGCGGCGACCCACGGTTTGTCGATCCGGGGCGAGTGCCACGAGCCGGGCCGCCCGTCGTCGGCCAGCACGCCCCGGACGAGCTTGTGGATGTAGCCGAGTTCCCGGCGCAGCAGGAAGTCGACCAGCGAGATGCCGCCGGAGCTCAGGTACTTGAGGTTGATTCCGGCGCTGAACACCCGTTTGCCCCGGTAGCGGGGGTGGTTCATCTCCCCGCCGCGCAGCAGTCCCACCCGGACGGCCGGATCGAGCAGGGCGAGGTCGACGGCGGTCTCCATGTCGTCGACCTGCCGGCCGTCCTCGGCGTTCAGGCAGTCGTCGCGGCACATGGTCAGCCGGGCCACCCCGTCCCGGCGTTCCAGGTGGACGGCCTCCATCTCCACCACACCGGTGCGCAGGAAGTCCGGGAGCAGTTCCAGGGCGCGCGCGGTCGGGCGGAGCATGGCGTCCAGCAGGTGCGGGCCGGCGACGGGCGACCGCAGCACCGCCCGCACCAGGATGCCCTGGTCGATCTCGTGGCCCTCCTTGGCGGCCTGCGGCAGGGACCGCTCCGCGGCGAGTCGCCGTCGGGTGGGGACCAGCCCGGGGAAGGCGGTGGCGGCGGCCTCGACGAGCTCCGCGAGCCGCAGGTGAACGCGGCGGTGCCCGGTGAGCCGGTCGTAGACGGCGTCGGCGTGGGCGTCCAGGAAGCGGACGCGCAGCGCGCGGGCGGCGTCGTGGGCGGCGGCGATCCCGGCCCGCTCGGCGGGTGAGCGCGCGCCGGCCTCCGGAAGCGTGGCCAGCAGCTTCTCCACCCGTTCGGCGGCCTCGGTCAGGGCCGGCCAGAGGCCGTCGGGGTGCTCTTCGGGCGGCGGGCCGGCCGTCACAGCGGCCCCTCGACCGCGGCCTCCCGGCGCAGGGCGCGGTCGCAGGCGGCCAGGTGGGCGCCGAGGGCGTCCTCGAAGCCGGTCGTCGTGGCGTCGAACAGGAGCTGGCGCCGGATCGCCACCTCCTTGCCGGCCAGGCCGGCGACCAGTTCCGCCACGGCCTCCAGCGCGGCCGCCGGATCGTCGGCCAGTTCGTCGACGATGCCCAGCCGCACCGCGTCGGCGGCGCCGATGGGCAGGCCGAACAGCACCGCCCGGCGGATCCTGCCGAGGCCGGCCTGCTGGACGAGCCGGAAGCCGGCCGTCCCGGGCCAGGTGGCGGCGCCGTCCCGCGCGACCAGCAGCCTGGTGCCGGTGGCGGCCACCCGGATGTCGGTGGCCAGCAGCACGTCCAGGGCCGACCCGCCGCAGTCACCGGAGGCCACCGCGACCGTGACCGCGGGGAGCCGTTCCAGCCGGCGCAGGACCCGTTCCCACTTGGTGACCAGCCCGACGTTCAGCCCGCTGGTCCACGCCCCCTCGGGGGCTCCGGCGACGTGCACGGTGACCGTGCCGGCCCCGCCCTGCCGGTGGGCCAGGTCCTCGGCCCGGTCGCAGATCTCCGTGAGCGCCTCGACGGAGGCGGCCGACGGCGGCTCCGTCCCGTCGATCGTCAGGGTCAGCGCTTCGTCCGCGCTCCGCGGCCTCACCACTGGACCAGCGCCGTTTCGATCGTCGAGCCCGGTCCCATGGTCACGAACACTCCATACTCTCCCGGTCGTGCGACGCCCTCTTCGAGGAGGCGTTCGTACGAGAAAAGGAACGAACCGCTGGAAACGTTGCCGTGGTCGCGCAGCACACCGACGGTGTGCCGCACGTCGTGGCGGGTGAGTCCGAGGTTGACGACGACGGCGTCGATCACCTTCTTGCCCCCGGAGTGCACCACCCAGTGTCCAATGTCGCTGCGGCGCAGGCCCGTGCCCGACAGCAGGCGGTCGACGACGATCTCGGCGTGCGCGCCCACCACGTAGGGGATCTGCGGGTCCAGGAAGAAGCTGAACCTGTCCTGCGCGCGGTCCCAGTCGTAGCGCATGGCGTCGAGCGCCTCGGGGATGATGCAGCTGGCGAACTTCAGAACGGCCGGGCCCTCGGAATCGGCCGGCGTGGCGCCGGCGGCGTCCGTGAGCAGCGCGACGGCCGCCGCGCCGTCGCCGAACAGGCTGTTCACGACCGCGGTCCGCATCGTCGAGTCCATCGTGTACGCGGCCGAGCAGGCCTCCGCGCAGAGCACCACGGCGAGTTCGCCGGGATGGGCGGCGGACCAGCCCGCCACCACGTTGAGGGCGTTGAGTCCCGCGTTGCAGCCCATGCCGACGATGTCGCTGCGGCTGCAGTGGCGGTCGATGCCCAGTTCCCGGATCAGCAGCGCGCTGAGTCCGGGGGTGAGGAAGCCGGTGGACGTCACGACGCACAGGTGCCGCAGGTCCGAGAGTTCGGCGCCGCTCCGCTTCAGGCAGGCCTGGAGGGCCGCGGCGCCCATCTCGACCGCCAGCCGCTTGTGCTTGTCGAGCAGGTCGCCCTGGGACTCCGTGACCCGGCCGCTGGCGCCGTCCTCGGGCGGCAGGTCGAGGTTGCGCCGCTCGATGGCGCTGTTGAGGAAGAGGGAGCGGACCTTGGGATCGGTGATCCCGAAGGTGTCGAGCACTTCCCGCTGGGAGTAGGACGTACTGGTCGCGGCCGTGCCCACCCCGACGATGCGGGGCCGTGGGAGGGCCGGGAACCCGGGGTACCGCGCGGACGCCACCTCCGTCTCCAGGACGGGGGCGTCGAGTACCAGCGGACGGTCGGCGTTGACGGTCACCGGAACGTCCACCCCCACATGCGCGGCTTGCTGCGCGGTCGGTGAATGACGGCGTCTTCGGTCATGCTCATCACCTTTCCTGATGAGTTGTGACGGTTCGTTCGTTCGAGGTCGTCACGGCCTCGCGCTCTCCGCCTCGATGAAGCGCGCGAGCCGGACGGTCCCCTCGTCGATCTCGGCGGGCGTCAGATAGCTGATCGAGAGCCGGATGCCGTGGTCTCCGCCCCCGCCCGGGTAGAAGTGCTCCATCGGCGTCCAGATGACGCCGAAGTCCTCCGCGGACCGGGTGAGCGCCGCGCCGTCCGCCCGGAACGGGACCCGCACGGTCAGGAAGAAACCGCCGGTCGGTTCGTTCCAGCGCACCCCCAGCGCCGCTCGCCGGTCCGCCGGCAGACGCGCGTCCAGGTGCCGCAGCGTGCGCCGCATGGCATCGCCGTAGTACTCGCCCGCCTTGGCGTTCAGTTCGGAGATCCGGCCCCGCGCGGCGAGCAGCGCGCCCGCCACGGCGGCCTGGCTCAGCGACGAGGTGTTCACCGTCACCATGCTCTTGATCTTGGCGAGTTCGTCCGCGAGCAGGCCGGTCCGTCCGGCCCGGTCCACGACCGGCTGGTCGGCGACGGCGAAGCCGACCCGGGCGCCGGGAAAGATCGTCTTGGAGAAGGAGCCCAGGTGGACCACCGTGCGGGCCCGGTCCAGGGACTTCAGGGTCGGCAGCGGCGGTTCGGGGCTGACCATCCGGTAGGGGCTGTCCTCCAGGATGAGGACGCCCTCCCGCGCCGCGAGTTCCAGGAGTTCGGCACGGGCCCGCGGCCCCATCGTGTTCCCCGAGGGATTGGCGTGGTCGGGCACCACGTAGAAGGCGCGGGGACGGCGCCCCCGGGCCCGCTCGTCCCGGATCGCCGCCGCCAGGTCGGCGCAGGAGAACCCGTCCTCCCGCTCCACGACCGGAGTCAGCGCGATGTCCAGCAGGCGGGCCGCGCCGGTGATCCCCACGTAGCAGGGGCTGGAGACGAGCAGGACGTCGTCGGGGCCGCTGATCAGGGCACGCAGCACCAGCAGCATCGCCTCCTGGGCACCGACGGTCACCACGATGGACTCGGGAGGGACGTCGATGTTCTCGTCGGCGCGGAGCGAGTCGGCGATGATCTCGCGGATCTGACCGGCCGTGGGCCCGTACTGGTACATGGCGGTGCGGATCTCCCGCGGTGAACCGCCCTCCTCGGCGAGGTGCTCCAGGTACCGCCGGACGTGCGAGAAGATCTGCTCGGTCTCGAAGAACCCGTCATAGGGGCGACCGGGCGCGAAGGAAATCGCGTCGGGATAGCGGAGCGTGACCTCGTTGAGGAAGTTCATCGTGTCCAGGACCGGATCCGAGACGCTGCCGTGCAGGTCCGCCTTCCGCAATTCCACCGATTCGGCCATAGGTTCCCCCAACGCGAAACAATTCAATGATTATCGGGGCCCGCCGATACAGGATCACACAGCGGATGGTGTTCGACAACCGCCGTCCAACCGGCATAAACGCTCACTTGGACACGGCTTCCGGGGGAATGCCGTCGCCTTTTCGCACTTTTTCCGTGAAGCGCGGTCCGGCGCCGTTCGGCCGCCCCGCCTCCCACCCGCCGGCCCTGAGCGAGGCCACGATCCGGGCGGCGGCGACCGGCCGGACGGTGAACCCCACGGTGAGCGCGCCGGTCCCGTCGGCGTCCACGGCGGCGTCCTCGGAGTCGACGCCGAAGTCCGCGATGGCGCCCAGCAGCCGCGGCAGCTCCCCGGGGCGGTCCGGGACGGTCACCCGCACCGCGCTGCCGCCCCCCGGGTCCCCGGGACGGCGCCCGGGGACCTCCGCCAGCCCGGCGACACCCCGGTCGAGCAGTTCCAGCACGATCCGCATGCCTTCGTCCCGGTCGCCGCCGTCCGGCCCGGCGAGCCGGTCCAAGGCGTCCACCAGCCGGGACATGTCCGCGTGCACGCGCCTGACGACGCCCGCCACGGCCGCCGCGTTGGACTGCAGGATGTCGGCCCACAACCGGGAGTCGCCGCCGGCGATCCGGGTCACGTCGCGCAGCCCGTGACCCGCGAGCCTGGACATCCCGGCCGGGGCGTCCCGCAGCCGCGCCGCCATCAGGCTCGCCAGCAGGTGCGGCACGTGGGAGGTCAGGGCCACCGCGTCGTCGTGCGCCCGGCTCCGCGTCACCACCGGCACCGCCCCGCACAGCGCCACCAGCTCCAGGGCCCGGTTGAAGGCCGCGTCGGACGTCACCGGTGACGGGGTGAGCGCCCACGGGCGGTCCCGGAACAGGTCGGCCCTGGCCGCCAGCGGACCCGACCGCTCCCGGCCCGCCAGCGGGTGGCCGCCGATGTAGCGGGACGGGTCCGGGGCCCGGCTCAGCGCGATCCGTTCCGGGCCGGCCTTCACGCTCGCCACATCGGTGTAGACGAGGGCGAGCTCCCGCTCCTGCGCCTCCGCGAGCACCGTACCGACCTGGCTCGGCGGGACCGCGAGAACGGCCAGGTCCACCTGCTCCGGCGGGGTCCGGGCCAGTCCCGCACCGAGCGCGGCGGCCGTCCTGGCCGTGGAGCGGTTCCGGTCGGACAGATACACCAGCACCCCCTGCCGGCTTGCCGCGAGCGCGACCGAGGTGCCGATCAGACCCGTGCCGATGACGGCCATGGTGCGAATCATGAGACATCACCCGTTCAAAAGGCCACCGACCATTACCGGAATTCCGACCGACGGTACCCGACGGGCCGTGAGTCCGTCCGTCCAGCCGTCCGCTGCTTTTATCCGGCGAGGGCGGCTATTAAAGTTCACAGCACCCTGCCTTCTCCTCCTGATATGGACACGGTCATGAGTGAATTAGCAGAGCACACGGACCCGCTGGCGGACCTCTCGGTCGACTACGTAGAGATGTACGTGGAACACCTGGAGACGGCCGCGCGCACCTGGGTCGACACCTACGCCTTCACCCCGGTCGGCTCCGGCGACTTCGCCGACCACCGGAGCGTCGCGCTGCGCCACGGGCGGATCACCCTGGTGCTCACCGAGCCGACGTCGGACGACCACGCGGCCTCGGCCTACCTCGCCTCCCACGGGGACGGTGTCGCCGACATCGCGCTGCGGACCGCGGACGTCACCGCGGCCTTCGACGCGGCGGTCGCGAACGGCGCCCGCGTCCACCGCCCGCCGACCCCGCACCCGGGCGACGGGCCGGCCGTGACGGCCGTCCTCGGCGGCTTCGGGGACGTCGTCCACACGCTCGTCCAGCGCGCCCCCGGGGAGGGGCCGGGGCTGCCCGCCGGTCTCTCCCCGGCGCCGCGCGCCGACGACGGCCCGACCGACGCGGGGCTGCTCGGCATCGACCACATCGCGGTGTGCCTGAGCACCGGCGACCTCGACCCCACGGTCGACTACTACCGGACGGCCCTCGGGTTCCAGCGCGTCTTCGAGGAGCGCATCGTCGTCGGCCGGCAGGCCATGGAGTCCAAGGTGGTGCAGAGCCCGTCGGGCTCGGTGACCCTGACGCTCATCCAGCCCGACCCCTCGGCCGACCCGGGACAGATCGACGAGTTCCTCAAGGCCCACCAGGGGTCCGGCGTCCAGCACCTGGCCTTCTCCTCGCCGGACGCGGTCCGTTCGGTGCGGGCCCTGACCGACCGGGGCGTCACCTTCCTCAGCACTCCCTCGACCTACTACGACCTGCTGGGCGAGCGGGTCGATCTGAGCGAGTCCAAGGTGGAGGCCCTCCGGGAGACGAACGTGCTCGTCGACGAGGACCACGGCGGCCGGCTCTTCCAGATCTTCACCGCCTCGACCCACCTCCGGCACACGCTGTTCTTCGAGGTCATCGAGCGCCAGGGCGCCGAAACCTTCGGCAGCGCCAACATCAAGGCGCTCTACGAGGCCGTGGAGCTGGAGAGGACGGGGCAGCGTGGGCCACGGCGATGAGGTGACGGTCGACCGCGCCCACTGCCTGGCCGACCTCGAACGCGCCGCCGCCTCGGCCCTGCCCGCCGAGGTCTGGGACTTCGTGGCCGGAGGAAGCGGCGCCGAGACCACGCTCGACGCCAACCGCCGCGCGCTGGACCGCGTCTTCCTCGTCCCCCGGGTGCTCAGGGACGTGTCGCGGTGCACGACCGCCGCCACCCTGCTCGGCCGTCCCGTCCCCGTGCCGGTCGCCACCGCGCCCGTCGCCTACCAGCGACTGGTCCACCCCGATGGCGAAACGGCCGCCGCCCGGGCGGCCAAGGCGGCCGGGGTGCCGTTCACCGCGAGCACGCTCAGCAGCGTCCCGATCGAGGAGATCACGGCGATCGGCGGAACGGTCTGGTTCCAGTTCTACCGGCTCCGGGACGCCGAGCGGTCCCTGAGGCTCGTCCGCAGGGCCGAGGACGCCGGCTGCGAGGCGATCATGCTCACCGTCGACGTGCCGTGGATGGGCCGCCGGCTGCGCGACGTCCGCAACCGCTTCACCCTGCCCGACCACGTGCGGGCCGCCAACATCGAGGCCGGCCCGACCGCGCACCAGCGGCACGCCGACGCCTCCTCGGTGGCCGTTCACACCGGCGAGATCCTCTCCTCCGCGACGACGTGGTCGTCGCTGGCGGCCCTGCGCGAGCAGACCCGGCTTCCGCTGCTGCTCAAGGGTGTCCTGTCGGCCGAGGACGCGCGGCGGGCGGCCGAGGCGGGGGTCGACGCGGTCGTGGTCTCCAACCACGGCGGCCGCCAACTCGACGGCGCCCTCCCCAGCGTCGACGCGTTGCCGGAGGTCGCGGCGGCCGTCGGGGACGGCTGCGAGGTGCTGCTGGACAGCGGCATCCGCAGCGGCACCGACGTGCTCAGGGCGCTCGCCCTCGGGGCGTCCGGTGTCCTGGTCGGCCGTCCGCTGATCTGGGGCCTGGCCGCGGCCGGAGAGGCCGGCGCACGCCGGGTGCTCGACCTGCTGTCCGACGAACTCCGCGACGCCCTCGGCCTGTCCGGCTGCGACGGCGTCGAGGCGGCCAAGCGGCTCCGCACCTTCGTCCCCGCCTGACGGCCGGTTGGTCGGCCGAAGTCCCCCCGCCAGCGCGTGGCGGGGGGACTTCGGCCGACCAACCGGCCGTTTTGGACGCTTGGACGCGGCGACGGCGCGTTACGCGGTCTTGGAGACCCCGTCACTCAGCCGAACGGACAGCTCCGACCACATCACCGCGTACTCGTCGGCCAGGCGGGCCACGATGCCGCTGCAGTGGGGCGGCACGTTGTCGATGATCCTCTGCCACTCCTTCTCGTTGATGGTGTGGAGGTTGAGCAGTCGCAACAGGGTGCGCCCGGTCTCGCTCAGCCGCAGCGACGGATCGGCCCTGAGCCGTTGCAGCAGGGCGCTGTACTCCTGCGCCGACGGCCGGTCGTGGATCGCCGCGACGCCGGAACCGTGCCGCGGCGCCGGAGGTCTCGCCTCGGGGTTCGCGGGTTCCCTGCTCTGCCGCACGGGCAGCGGGTCCTCCCCCCGCCGGAGCCGGCCCCTGACATCGCGGGCGGTCTCGGGGGAGATGCCCGCCATCCGCGCGATCTGACGCAGCGACAGGCCCGGGTTCTCGGCGATGATCCTTCCGGCGATCCTGCGTCCCGCGGCGGCGTTGATCGGGCGGACCCGGCCGTCCTGGCCGATCCGGCTCTCCTCGCCGGCGGACACGGCCGGCAGCCCCTTGCGGATGTCCGCCACCGTGCCGGAGGAGAAACCGGTGACCGACGCGACCATCCGGTCCGACCACTGCGGATGCGAGAGGAGGATCCGCGCGGCCGCCCGCCTGCGGTCGGCCCTCGACAGCGGGAGGCCGTGCATGATGTTGGACTCGACCGCCAACACGAACGCGTCGGCCTCGCTGCCCTCGAAGAAGCTGACGGCGATGGTCTCCTGCCCGCGCAGTTGAGCCGCCCGCACGCGGTGGAGACCGTCGATGACGCGCATCGTCGGACGGTGCACGAGGATGGGCGGAAGCGGGGCCTGCACCACGGAGAGCGCCTCCACGTGGTCCGGATCCGCCCCCGAGGTCCGTGGTGAGTCGACTGTTGACAGTAAGCCGATCTCGACTTCGACCGACGTCTGGTGATCGATGTGCTGCTGATCTCGCTGCACTGCGGTCTCCCTCATAATCTGACTACCTGTACACGGCTCTGTGAAGGCATGCAGAAAATCCCCCGCTGGAGCTGGGACGTGTCCCGTATCGCGGCGTGATCAGGGAACCCCGTGGTGTCAGAGAGATCGTCATCCGATCAGAGGGCGTTCCCGAACAAGATCACGCGTAACTTCGTAGAAGACCAGGGGCGTGCGAGCCCTGTCGCGCTGAACATCGTGTCGCCACTGCACACCCCTCCCCGTCTTAGAAATTCATCAGAACGGAACACCCATGGGACGGTAACACCTCAGCCCGAACGACGTACTCCCCTGGACCGCCACCGCCGCAATGGACGCCGCGATTCCAGCCACGGCCGGCCCGGTGGTTCAAATCCGTACTGGTGGCGGGCTTGCGCGCGGGCCCGGCGGTGGGGGGCCTGGCCATCGGACGCGGGAAGCGTTCCATTTCCCGGACAGAACTTCGAGACAAGTCCGCCGGAACGGGTGTCGTCCTCCACAAAGCCCAGGGGGGGTGTCTTCCGCATTGCCCCACCGTGGCCACATTCGGAATGGTCGGTTTCGGGTGCGGCGTCCTCGCGATCAGCTCGATCGCGGCGCCTGCGGGGGTCCAGGCGGAATGCTACGGGGTGACACATATCGTCCGCGTATCGAAAACCGCATACGTGCCGGCAACGGCCGGTCGCCTTACCTGGTCGCATGCCTCGAACCCCGGCCATGGCGCCATCGAACCCGCCTCGCGGCGCACGAGTGAGCGGGAACCGACGATGACCAGGGTGGACACGGCGGAGACCGGACGGGGAAGCCCGTCGAGCGAGGACGACGCGACCCGCCCCGTGAACCGTTCCAGGCCGGGCCCGTGGAGGCGCGGCCGGGTGCTCGCGGTGTGCGCGCTGCTGCTCTGGCTGCTCCTGCTGCTGCACCGGAGCGTCACGGACTGGGCCGGTCTGGGCAGTCTGGTGGAGACCTTCCTGCCGTGGTTCGGCCTGTTCGTCCCCGTGCTGCTGGCCGGCGCGCTGTGGCGCCGTTCCGCCTCCGCGGTCGTCGCCCTGCTGCTGCCGGCCATCGTGTGGTTCAGCCTCTTCGGCGGGCTGCTCCACGACAAGTCCCACCAGGACGGCGATCTCACGGTGGTCAGCCACAACGTGGGCGCCGCCAACCCCGATCCGGTCGGCACCGCCCGTGACCTGGCCGCCTCCGGCGCGGACCTGCTGGCGCTGGAGGAGCTGACCGACCAGGCCAGGAGCGCCTACGGGAACGCGCTGGCGACGGCGTACCCGTACCACACCGTCCAGGGCACCGTCGGGCTGTGGAGCAAGTCGCCGCTGTCCGGCACCCGGCCGGTCGACGTCCAGCCGGACAAGACCGGGCCGCTGGAGCCGCCCCGCGCGCTGCGCACCACGGTGACCACCGGGAAGGGACCGCTGGTGGTGTACGTGGTGCACCTCGGCTCGGTGCGGGTGATGCCCAGGGGCGGCTACTGGACGAACACCCGGGACACCGGCGCGGCCAAGCTCGCCGAGGCCGTCGCCGCCGACCCCGGCGAGCGGGTGGTGGTGCTCGGCGACTTCAACGGCGGCCTGGACGACCGCGCGCTCAGCGGCCTCACCGCACAGCTGCGTTCAGCCCAAGAGGTGGCGGGGGACGGATTCGGCTTCAGCTGGCCGGCGACGTTCCCGATGGTGCGGATCGACCACATCCTGGTCCGCGGCGTGGAACCGAGGAGTGCGTGGCTGCTGCCGGCCACCGGCAGTGACCACCGGCCGGTGGCGGCCGGGATCAGCTGGTGAACGCCGGAAGCGGCCCGGCGGTGGCATGTCGTCGGCGTATGGAAATCCGCATACGTCTGGGCAACACACCGCCGCGTTGACTGGCAGCATGTCCTCCATGTCCTCCATGTCCTCCAGTGAGCCAACGTCAACTACCGTCGGACGACCGGCCGTCAGGCCGATCAGCGCCGCCGAGCACCTGGCGTTCGTCCGGGCCCAGCGGTCGGTCAGCTTTCTGCAGACCCCGGCGTGGGGCCGGGTCAAGACCGAATGGCGCAGCGAGTCCCTCGGCTGGTTCGACGGTCCGCACCTGGTCGGCGCCGGGCTCGTCCTGCACCGCCCGCTCCCGCGGATCGACCGTCTCACGCTGGCGTACCTGCCCGAGGGCCCGGTCATCGACTGGAGCGGCGACATCGGCGCGTGGCTCGATCCCCTGGCGGCGTACCTCAAGAAGCAGGGCGCGTTCGCGATCCGGCTCGGCCCGCCGGTGGTGACGGACGTCTGGAGCGCCGACCAGGTCAAGGAGGGCATCGCCGACCCGCGGGTCCGGCGGCTGACCGACCTGCCCGGACGGTCCGGCTACCCGGTCGGCGCCCACGTGAGCGGCCGGCTCAAGGAGGCGGGCTGGCTGCCGCAGAACCCGGAGGACGGGTTCGGAGTCGGGCATCCGCAGTTCAAGTACGAGGTTCCGCTGGCGGGCAGGTCCGAGGACGACCTGCTCAAGGGCATGAACCAGCAGTGGCGCCGCAACATCAAGAAGGCGGCGAAGGAGGGCGTCGAGGTCACGGTCAGCGACGGGGGGCCGGAGGACCTCAAGGCGTTCCACGACCTCTACGTGCACACCGCCCAGCGCGACCACTTCACCCCCCGACCGCTGCGCTACTTCGAGATCATGTTCGCGGCGCTCAAGGCCGAGGACCCCGAGCGGATCAGGCTCTACCTGGCCCACCACCAGGGCGACCTGGTCGCCGCCACGATCCTGGTCAGCGTCGGGGCCCACGCGGTGTACTCCTACGGCGCCTCCGCCACCGCGAAGCGCGAGGTGCGCGGCTCCAACGCCTGCCAGTGGGCGATGATCCGCGACGCGCGCGCGGCCGGCTGCGACGTCTACGACCTGCGCGGCATCACTCCGACCCTCGACCCCGACGACCCGCACGTCGGCCTGGTCCAGTTCAAGGTCGGCACCGGCGGCCAGGCGGTGCGGTACGTCGGCGAGTGGGACCTGCCGCTGCGGCCGATGACCTACCGGGCCTTCGACCTCTACATGAAGCGGCGCGGACGCTGAACACCGTCCGGCCGGCTACGCGAGCGCGGCGGCGACCTCGTCGAGGCGCGCCCCGCGGGACGCCTTGACCAGCGCCACGTCCCCGGCGGCGAGGTGATCGCGCAGCCAGTCGACGGCCGCCTCCCGGCCGGCGAGCAGCACCGCCCGCTCTCCCGCGCCGTCGGCGATGGGACGGGCGGCCTCGCCGACGACCGCCACCACGTCGGCCCGTTCGGCCGCGTACGCTCCGACGGCGCGGTGCTGCGCCGCGCTGCCGTCGCCGAGTTCGAGCATCTCGCCGAGGACGGCGATGCGGCGTCCGCACTCGATGGCCGCCAGCGCGTCCAGGGCGGCGCGGGTCGAGTCGGGGTTGGCGTTGTAGGTGTCGTTGAGCAGCGTCGCCCCGCAGGCGAGGTCGCGCAGCTCCATCCGCCACGGCGACAGCGAGGCGGTGCCCAGCGCCCCCGTGGCCAGGTCGAGGGGGACCCCGGCCGCGAGCGCCGCCGCGGTGGCGGCCACGGCGTTGAGCGCCTGGTGGGCGCCGACCAGGGGCAGCGTCAGGTGCGCCGAGCCGGCGGCGGTCCGCAGCGTGCAGGAGGGCCGGCCGAGCCGGTCGAGGGCCAGGTCGCGGACCTGGACGTCGGCGTGGGCCGCCCGGCCGAAGGTCAGGACCGGCCCCCCGGTGAGCGCGCTCATCGCGGCCACCCTGGGGTCGTCGGCGTTGAGGACGGCGGTGCCGCCGGGCGCGAGACCGCGCACCAGTTCGCCCTTGGTCCTGGCGATGGCGGCGCGTGACCCGAACTCGCCGAGGTGGGCCAGGCCGACGTTGAGGACGACGGCGATGTCGGGCGAGACCAGGCCGGTCAGCCAGGCGATGTCGCCGACGTGGCGCGCTCCCATCTCCAGGACGAGGAACCGGGTGGCCGCGTCGGCGCGCAGCATGGTGAGCGGCACACCGAGCTCGTTGTTGAGCGAGCCGGCCGTGGCGACCGTCGGTCCGGTGCCCGAGAGCACGGCCCCCAGCAGGTCCTTGGTGCCGGTCTTGCCCTGCGAGCCGGTCACCCCGACGACGGTCAGTCCGTCGCGCAGCCGGGCCACGACCCGGGCGGCGAGCATCCGCAGCGCGGCCTGGACGTCCTCGACGACGACGGTGGGCAGCGGCGTGGGCCGGGAGCCGAGCACGGCCACCGCACCGGCCGCACCGGCCCGTTCCGCGTAGTCGTGGCCGTCGGCGTGCTCGCCGGCGAACGCCACGAAGAGGCCGCCCGGCTCGGCCCGCCGGCTGTCGAGCACGGCCGGCGCGGTCACGGTCACGGAGCCGTCGCCCGCGACCGCTCCGTCCACGATGTCGGCGATCTCGCCGAGGCTGAGCGGGATCACGCGGGCCCCCTGGACGTCACAACCGGTGCCTTGTCAGTCATGCCTCCAGCGAAGGGGGTGGGGCGTATCGCGTGTGTATCGAAAACCGAATACGTTCCGGCAACAGCACGCCGCCTTGACTGGGGGACATGCCCCACAGCGAGAAGACCCGTGTCACGATCTACGGGTGCGGTCCGGATGAAGCCGCTCAGTTCCGCGAGCTGGCGCCCGGCTTCGGCGTGCTGCCGGTCATCACCGACGCCGCGGTGTCCGAGGCCACCAGTGAACTGGCCGCCGGCAGCCGGTGCGTGAGCATCAGCCACAAGACGCCCGTCACCCACGCCACGCTGCGTGCGCTCAGGGCGGCCGGCGTGCGCTACGTCTCCACGCGGAGCATCGGGTACAACCACATCGACGTGGAGTACGCGGCCGGCATCGGCGTCTTCGTCGGGAACGTCTCCTACTCGCCGGACAGCGTGGCCGACTACACGCTGATGCTCATGCTGATGGCGGTGAGGGGTGCGAAGTCCATCGTTCGCCGTACCGACGCGCACGACTACCGGCTGAGCGAGGTCCGCGGCAGGGAACTGCGTGACCTGACCGTCGGAGTGGTCGGCACGGGGCGGATCGGCGTGGCGGTCCTGGACCGGCTGCGGGGTTTCGGCTGCCGCGTCCTGGCCCATGACACCCGTCTCGTGGACCGCCCCGGCGCCGCCGTCGAGTACGTCCCGCTCGATGAACTGCTGCGGCGGAGCGACCTGGTGACGCTGCACGCGCGACTCACCGAGGAAACCCACCACCTGCTGAACCGGCGGCGGCTGGCGCGGATGAAGGACGGCGCGCTGATCGTCAACACCGGACGTGGCGGGCTCATCGACACCGAGGCCCTGGTGGACGAACTGGAGAGCGGCCGGCTGGGCGGCGCGGCACTGGACGTCGTCGAGGGCGAGGAGGGCGTCTTCTACACCGACTGCCGCGACAAGCCCATAGCGAGCAAGGCGCTGTTGCGCCTGCAGGAGCTGCCGAACGCGCTCATCACCCCGCACACCGCCTATTTCACGGATCGCGCGCTGCGCGACACCGTCGAGAACTCCCTCATCAACTGCCTGACATTCGAAAGCGGGAATCAGCATGGGTAGGCTGAAGATCGGCGTCATATTCGGGGGCCGTTCCGAGGAGCACCCCGTCTCCGTCAAGTCCGCGCGGGAGGTCGCCCGGAACCTGGATCTCGAAAAGTACGAACCCTTCTACATCGGGATCACGAGGAGCGGTGCCTGGAGGCTCTGCGACGGGCCCGACACGGAGTGGGAGAACGGCGACGGCCGCCCGGTCGTGCTGTCGCCGGACAGCGGGGTGCACGGACTGCTCGTGCTGGAGCAGGGGGGCTGGAGCACGGTCCGCCTGGACGTCATCCTGCCCGTGCTGCACGGCACGCTCGGCGAGGACGGCGCCATGCAGGGCCTGCTGGAGCTCTCGGGCGTCCCCTACGTCGGCTGCGACGTGCAGAGTTCCGCCCTGTGCATGGACAAGTCCCTCACCTACGCCGTCGCCGGAAGCGCGGGAATCGCCACCCCCGACTTCTGGACCGTCGCGGTGGACGAGACCGTCGATCCCGCCCTGCTCACCTTTCCGGTCTTCGTGAAGCCGGCCCGGTCGGGGTCGTCCTTCGGCGTCACCAAGGTCTCCGCGCCGGAGGAACTGCCGGGCGCGGTGGAAACGGCGCGGCAGTACGACTCGAAGGTGCTGATCGAGGCGGCCGTCGTCGGCAGCGAGATCGGCTGCGCCATCCTGGGGAACGGGTCGGAGCTCGTCGTGGGCGAGCTGGACCGGATCGCGCTCTCGCAGGGGTTCTTCAGGATCCATCAGGAGCTCTCCCCGGAGACCGGTTCCGACAACTCCATCGCCATCGTCCCCGCCGACATCCCCGAGGAGTCGCGGCTGGTCGTCCAGGAGACGGCCAAGGCCGTGTACCGCGCCCTGGGGTGCCGCGGTCTCTCGCGGGTGGACATGTTCCTCAAGGAGGACGGCGAGGTGGTCCTCAACGAGGTCAACACCTTCCCGGGGCTGACCTCGTACAGCCGCTATCCGCGGATGATGTCGGCCGCCGGCCTGCCGCTCTCCGAGGTGATCGACAAGGCCGTCTCCCTCGCCCTGACCGGGAAGCTGCGATGAAGGACGGCTTCGTCTTCGCGGACGACCTGGTGACCGGCATCCGGTGGGACGCCAAGTACGCCACGTGGGACAACTTCACCGGCAAACCGGTGGACGGGTACCTGGCCAACCGGATCGTCGGCACGAGGGCCCTGTGCGACGCCCTGGGGCGGGCGCGGGATCAGGCCGCGTCCCTGGGGTTCAGCCTGCTGCTCTGGGACGGCTACCGCCCGCAGCGCGCCGTCGACTGCTTCCTGCGCTGGTCCCGGCAGCCGGAGGACGGCCGGACCAAGTCGCGGCACTATCCCCGCATCGAGCGGGCCGAGATGTTCGAACGGGGGTACGTGGCCGCCAAGTCGGGCCACAGCCGGGGCAGCACCGTCGACCTCACGCTCTACGACCTGGCCACGAACGAACTCGTTCCCATGGGCGGCGACCACGACCTGATGGATCCCGTCTCGCACCACGGCGCCCAGGGCATCACCCCCGCCGAGGCGCGGAACCGTGAGCACCTGCGGTCCGTCATGGAGACCAGCGGCTTCATCGCGTACGAGTGCGAGTGGTGGCACTACACCCTCGGCGACGAGCCCTATCCGGACACCTACTTCGACTTCCCCATCGCCTAGGACGAGGTCCGACGGGGCCGCCTGCCATCCGGCAGGCGGCCCCGTCGCCGTGCCCGGGTGATCCGGCGAGGCGCCGGCCGGGCGTCGACTCGGCGTCAGACGCCGTGGTCCGCCTTCTCCTTGGCGACCGGAGCGGGGCGGCGCCCCTCGTGGAAGCCGAGGCGTTGCAGCAGCGGTCCGGTCATGAACGTGGTGACCAGGGCCATGACGACCATGGCGCTGAACATGCGGCTGTCCAGCATGCCGAGCCCGAGGCCCACGTTCAGGATGACCAGTTCGGTGAGCCCGCGGGCGTTGAGCAGGACGCCGAGCGTCATCGCCTCGGCCCGCGTGGCGCCGGTCAGGCCCGCGGAGGCGGCGGCGCCGACGAACTTCCCCGTACAGGCGACCAGGACGGCGGCGGCGGTCATGATCAGACCGTGGCCGGCGAGCCCGCCGATGTCCACCGACAGGCCGGTCACGGTGAAGAAGACCGGCAGCAGGAACAGACTGGTCTGCTCGATGCGCTCGACGACCTGCGGGGCCCGCGCCTGGAGGCGGTCGCGGGGCACCGCGGCGCCGAAGGCGAAGGCGCCGAAGACGGCGTGCAGGCCGATCTGGTTGGTCGCCCAGGCGGACACCAGCAGTCCGGTGACGAGGACGGCGTGGATGAGGGAGCCGCCGACCGCCCGCGACCGCTCCGGGGCCAGCAGCCGGCGAAGCCCCGGTCGCACGACGCAGAGGAGCACGACCAGGAACAGCGCCGACTCCAGCACCAGCCGTGCCAGCGGCCACGCACCGCTCGCGGTGGCGACGGCCACGACCACGGCCAGGACGCACCAGGCGAGGAAGTCCTGGACGGCGGCACAGGCGAGCGCCATGGAACCGACGCGGCTGCGCTGCATCCCGTACTCCGCGATGATCCGGGACAGCACCGGGAACGCGGTGATCGACATCGCCGCCCCGAGGAAGAGCGCCGGGGCGAGCACACCGTCGGTGCCGAGCTGCGACTCGTCGTACCAGGGGAACAGCAGAACGGCGAGCCCGGTCCCCAGCGCCAGCGGCAGCGCCATGGAACCGAGGGAGACCGAGGTGACCCGGCGGCCGTGCCCCCGGAGCCGGGCGAAGTCCAGTTCGTAGCCGATGCCGAACATGAACATCACGAGTCCGAGCTGCGAGAGCGCCTGCAGGATCGGCCGCGCGTCCGCCGGGAACAGCGTGTTGACGGGGTCGCCCGGGAGGAGCCCCAACAGGCTCGGCCCCAGGGCGACACCGGCGATGATCTCCCCCATGACCACGGGTTGCCGGATGAGCTTGGCGAGCCGGGCGAAGACGAACGCCACGGCGAGGATCACCGCGAGGCCCGCCAGCACTTCTCCGATGAGGGCGTCGCCACTGGAGCGGGCGACGGAAGCGTACTCCGAGGTGATCAACTCTCTCCCTCGCCCGTCCGGCTAGGACCACTGCCATTCGGCCCGATTGAGCAGGTGGCCGAACTTGATCCCCTGGCGCGAGCACCATTCCTGGAACTCGGCGATCTGCTGGAGCTGATAGGAGTCCTCGTTGTAGCTGGTGGCCATGACGTGGCCGAGCCAGCTCTCCTCACCCATGGCGTAGATGTACACCTCCTCGGCCCCGAGTTCGGTGGCGATCGCGCTCGCCTGCACCGCGTCGGAGCCGGACAGCTTGCGGGTCTCGCCCATCTTCTTCGGGATCGGCTGGGTGAACAGGGGCTGGTACTTCCAGCTCATCGGCGCGCCGTCGCACTCCATGCCGAGGAACGCGATGTCGACCCGTCCGAGATGCCGGCGGACGTAGCGGTAGAGGACCGGATCGATGCCGGAGGAGTCCGCGCCCACGTAGACGGACTTCCCGCCGATGCTGATCCAGTAGGTCGACTTGGCGCGGATGTCGAGATCGGCGTGCTCCCCGAAGAACGGCGTGGCGACGATCCTCCCGCCGGAGAAGGGCACCTCGTCGAAGTCGTCCACCTCGATGACGGGGAACCCGAGGGTCTTCAGGAAGAGCGCCAGCGACGGGTCGAACAGATTGCCGCGCGAGGTCCTCGGCACGACGAACGCGCCGACCCGGCCCCGGAGCTGGAGCAGGGTCTCGGACACCAGGTGGTCGGAATGCCCGTGGGTGATGAGGACGTAGTCGATGTGGTCGGGCAGGTCGTCATAGGTGAACCGGCCGGTCGCGCCGGTGTCGGCGCTGATGAACGGGTCCGTGAGGATCGACACCTCGGGCGTCTGCAGGAGGAGGCAGGCATGCCCCCAGTAGCGGATCCTGGCCCCGTCCGTGACATGGCGGTCGGCGGCCAGCCCCGGCTCCGGGACCAGCAGGCGGGACAGCTGAGCGGCCTGCGCGTCGCCGAGTTCCAGCGCCTCGCGGAGCGCGGCCAGGGTGGTGGGCCGCAGCCTGGTACGGAACAGCTCCTCGATGCCGGGGTGCCGGAAGGGGATGTCCAGTTCCAGCACGTCGGGCGAGGGCAGCCGCGGGGTGCTCATCACGAACGGCCGCTCGATGCCGGTCTCCACCGAGAGCTGGACCGACTGGCGGTCCTCGGTGTAGGCCTTGCTCCGGTAGACCAGCGGCTCCAGGAAGTGCAGCGACGCCTGGTTGCCGGTGTCGTAGGTGACCTCCACCAGGCCCGCCAGCTCGGGGGGCAGCTTCGGGTAGAGCGGCCTGAGGTCGTAGCCGGTCGCCTCCTCCCGAACGGTCTTCTCGGCCTCCGCGATCGCCTCGGCGAACCGGATCATGTCCGCGCGGTCGCGCCGGATGGCCGCCAGCAGCGCCTCGACCTCGCCCTTGCGCTTCTCCTCGACCCCGACGAAGAATCCGCCGCGGAACTTCGGGTCGCGGCTGCCCGCGTAGTGCCAGTCCGGGGTCTGCAGATAGGACTCCAGCATCGGGATCTGCCGGAAGGCCAGGTTCATGCTGGCCGTGACCGGAGCCGTGGTGTACAGCTGGGCGTAGAACCGGTCGACCAGGGGCTCGATGATGGTGCTGGACCGGAGGAAGAGCCGTTCGTCAGTCACTTCTGTTCCTTACGATCGAGTGCTTACCGGGCTGCGTCGGGCAGCCACTTCAATCCGTCGGGCGAGACCGCCGGCCCACCCGGGAACACCGCTCCGCCTGTCACGAGCGCCGGGTCGCCGGACGACACGCCGGCGGCCACATCCACGAACGACTCCGGTTCCGGGTACTCGTCGCCGGCCGCCGTGTGGAACGCCGTGAGCAGATCGGAGAACGCCCCGAACTCGCGGCGGTACCGCGTCTCGAACTCGGTCAGGGCGGTCTTCTCGTCCAGCTCGCCCGCGAGGACGGTGTTGATCGAACGGGCGGCCAGCAGGGCGCCGTAGGTCGCGAGGTGGACACCGCTGGAGAACAGCGGGTCGAGGGAGCACGCGGCGTCGCCCACCAGGACCGTCCCCGGGCGCCAGAACGCCGTCCGGCGGTAGGCGTAGTCCTCGCTGATCCGCAGCCGCCCGTACTTGCCGGCCGTCACCCGCATCCCCCGCGACAGCAGGTCCGCGATGGTCGGGCATTCGGCGATCAGCGCCTTGAAGGCCTCCTCGCGGTCGGCCGGGAGCCGCTCGGCCCGCTCCCGGCGCACCACCGCGCCCACGCTGGTCAGCCCGCCGAACAGCGGGACGTACCAGAACCAGCCGCCGTCGAAGGCCACGCTCAGGCCGTCGCCCGCCCGCGGTTCCGGCAGCCGCCCGCAGCCGTTCCCGAAGTAGCCGGACAGCACCAGGCCGCCGAAGGACTCCGGGTGGTCGCGGGTGCCGCCGGCGCCGGGCGACAGCGGGCTCTCCTGGCCCGTCGCGTCGATCACGAAACGCGCGCCGACCTCGTGCTCACCGCCGTCGGCATCGGTGTACCGCAGGCCGGTGACCCGCCCGCCCTCCTCGACGGCCCCGGTGACCGAGCAGCCCTCGCGGACCGTCACGCCCTTGCGCTTGGCGTTGTTCAGCAGGATCTCGTCGAACCGCGTCCGATCCGCCTGGTAGGCGAAGGACGTCGGGCCGGTCAGTCGCGGTGACGCCTCGAAGGAGAAGGACCACGGCTGCGGCCGGCCACCCCACTGGAACGTCGCGCCCCGCTTCACCGGGAAGTCCGTCCCCGCCAGTTCGTCCGTGACGCCGAGCAGCCGGCACACCCCGTGCACGGTGGAGGGAAGCAGCGACTCACCGACCCGGTAGCGCGGGAAGGCCTCCTTCTCCACCAGGAGCACCCGGTGGCCCCCCAGGGCCACCAGGGTGGCCGCGGTCGAACCCGCCGGCCCGCCCCCCGCCACCACCACGTCGAACGCTTCCGCCGACATCTCTCACCATCTCCCGATCGATCGTTGAACCGTCGTGGCGCCCGCTACCAGGTGACCGGCAGGCGGTCCGGGCTGTCGATGAACGCGCTGCGGAACCTCACGTCCTCAGCGGGTACGGCCAGGTCCAGTCCGGGGAACCGCCGCCACAGGGACTGGTAGGCGATCCGGAGCACCGCCCGCGCCACGGCGGCGCCGATGCAGTGGTGGATGCCATGCCCGAACGCGACGTGCGGCAGCGGTTCGCGGTTCGCGTCGAGGAGGTGGGTCTCCGGCGTCAGCTCCGCGTCCCGGTTGGCCATCAGGATCGAGCAGAGGACGTACTCCCCCGCCTTGATCAGCTGCCCGTCCACGACGACGTCCCTGACGGCCATCCGCGGAGTCGGCTGCTGCACCGCCGAGAGGAAGCGCAGCAGTTCGTTCACCAGGCGGTCGGTCTCCTCGCGGGTGCCGAAGAGCAGCCGGCGCTGGTCGGGGTGTTCGAGCAGCGCGAGGACCCCGAAGCCGATCATCCCGGCGACGCTCTCGACGCCGCCGAGGACCAGCGCCGTGCAGACGCCCTTCAACTCCTCGTCGGTGATCCGCTCGCCGTGCTCGCGCACGAGCATGCCGAGGAACCCCTCGTCGGGCTCCTTCCGCTGCCGGGCGATGAGCGTCTTCAGGTACCGGTTGAACGCCGCGCTGTCCGCCGCCCGGGCCCGGTATCCGCGGCTGAGGTCGACGTTCTGCCGCACGCGCCGGATGAACTCGTTCCGGTCGTCGCGCGGGACCCCGAGCAGCTCGCACAGGGTCTCGCCGCCGACCGGGTCGGCGAACAGCACCTGGAGATCCGCGGGGGGTCCCGCGGCCTCCATCGCGTCGAGGTGCTCCTCGATGATGCCCTCGATCGCCGGCTCCAGCCTGCGGATCCGCCGGACCGTGAACTCCGGCGTCAGCATCCGCCGCAGTCGCGTGTGATCGGGGGGATCGTAGATCGAGATCTGTCCCACCAGCTCCGGCGGGACCGGAACCCCTTCGCCGCTGAGCGGCTGCGCCTCGGTCAGCCGCAGCCGCGTCGTGAAGTTCTCGTGGTCGCCGAGTATCCTCCGCACCACGTCGTAGCCCATGGCCTGCCAGACGTAGTCCGTGCTCATCTGATCGGAGGCGTTCCCCTCGATCCGGATCAGCGGGCCGTGCGCCCTGAGGGCGAACATGTCCTCGTGCGGATCGCAGAGCGTCCTTCGCATGTAGTTCGCCGTCGGGCGAACGAGCGGCGCGGCCTCGTCGGCCTCACCCACGGTAGGGCAGCCACTTCATCCCGTCGGGCGAGGACACCAGCCCGCCGGGGAAGACCGGCTCCTCGGGCGCGGCGTCCTCGCCGAGCACCGCCCGCATCTGGACCTGGCCGCCCTCCTGCATCACCTGCTTGACCACCTGCGACTTGAACAGCGGCACCATGTCCCCGTCGTCGGCGGCGGCCATCCGGTCGACGGCCCCGGCGAACTCGGCGCTGTGCTCGGCGATCCTGGACGCCACGAGCGCCGACTCGCCGGACGACACCCCGCCGACCAGCTCCACGAACGACTCGAACTCCGTGTGCTCGTTCTTCGTGACCTGCTTGGCGTGCCAGAAATACGATTCCTCGTTCTGGTTCATCTGGTAGAACGCCACCAGGAACTCGTAGAAGACGCCGTACTCCCGCCGGTAGCGGGCCTCGAACTCGTTCAGGGCGGTGTCCTCGTCCAGGTCACCGGCGAGAATGCTGTTGATGGAACGGGCGGCCAGCAAAGCGCTGTAGGTGGCCAGGTGAACGCCGGAGGAGAACACCGGGTCGACGAAGCACGCGGCGTCGCCCACCAGAATCATTCCCGGTCGCCAGAACGCCGTCTGGCGGTAGGAGTAGTCCTTCCGGACCCGCAGTTCCCCGTAATCCCCGGTCGTCACCCGGCGGGCGTCCGACAGGTATTCCGTGATCAGCGGGCATTCGGCGATCAGGGCCTTGTACGCCTCTTCCCGGTCCCCCTGGATCTTCTCGGACATCTCCCTGCGGACCACCACGCCCACACTGGTGAGCGTGTCGCTCAGCGGGATGTACCAGATCCAGCCGCTGTCGAAGGCGACACTCAGAATGTTGCCCGAATAGGGTTCCGGGAGCCGCTTGCCGTTCTCGAAGTAGCCGAAGAGCGCCAGATTGCGGAAGAACTCCGAGTAGTCGCGGGTGCCGCCGACACTGGAGTGCAGCCGGCTCTTGTTGCCCGACGCGTCGATCACGAAACGGGCGCCGACCTGGTGCTCAACGCCCTCGGGGTCGGTGTACCGCAGGCCGGTGACCCGCTCGCCCTCCTCGACGACCTCGGTGACCGAGCAGCCCTCGCGGACCGTCACGCCCTTGCGCTTGGCGTTGTTCAGCAGGATCTCGTCGAACCGCGACCGCTCCACCTGATAGGCGAACGAGGTCGGCCCCGTCATCCGCGGGGACACCGCGAAGGAGAAAGTCCACGGTTCCGGCCGCGCGCCCCACCGGAATGTGCCGCCGCGCTTCACCGGGAATTTCGCCGCCGCGAGTTCCTCGGTGACGCCGAGCATCTTGCACACCCCGTGCACGGTGGACGGGAGCAGCGACTCACCGATCTGGTACCGCGGGAACACCTCTTTCTCCAGCAGTAGTACCCGGTGGCCCTGCATGGCGACCAGGGAGGCCAAGGTCGAACCCGCCGGCCCGCCTCCCGCCACCACCACGTCGAACGTTTCCTCCGACATATCCCACCATCCCTGGATCGAGTCTTTTGCGATTGTGCAGCGCGATGGAGCGCCGCTCAAGCCGTCCGTTTGGTCACCACGTGACCAGCAGACTTTTGATTCCGTACGCGGGGGTGCTCAGCCGGAACTCGGTCGCCCCGGCGGGATCCGCCAGCCGAAGCCCCGGAAAGCGCCGCCACAGCCCGGTATAGGCGATGCGCAGTTCGAGGCGGGCGAGCGCGGCTCCCAGGCAGTGGTGGACACCGTGCCCGAACGCGACATGGGGGACGGGCTCCCGGGTGACGTCGAGACGGTCCACGTCCGGCAGCAGCGCGGGGTCGCGGTTGGCCGCCGGGAGGGAGCACAGGACGGTCTCCCCCGCCCTGATCACCTGGTCGCCGACGACGGTGTCCTCGATGGCGGTCCGGGGTGTCGGAGCGTAGGGGACCGTCAGGTACCGGATCAGCTCGTCGACCGCCCGGTCCGCCGACTGGACGTCGCCCCGCAGCGCGTCGATCTGCCCGGGATCGCGCAGCAGCGCCAGCACGCCCAGGCCGATCATGCCGGAGATGTTGTCGTCGCCGGCCAGCATCATCTGCACGCAGACGCCCCGCAGTTCCTCATCGGTGACCGCGTCGCCGTGTTCGGCGACGACCATCCCGATGAGCCCTTCGCCGGGCTCCTTCCGTTCCCTGGCGACCATGGTCACCAGGTACCGGGAGAACGCCTCGCCCGCGGCCGCCCGCCGGCGGGCGCTGAGCGAGGCGTCGAGATGCCGGTGGCAGAGCTGGAGGAACACCGCGCGGTCGTCCCGCGGCACCCCGAGCAGCTCGCACAGCACGGGGCCGGGCACCTGGTCGGCGAACAGCTCGATCAGGTCCGCGGGGGACCCCTCCCGCTCCATCGCGTCGAGGCGTTCCGCCACGATCTGTTCGATGTACGGGGCCATCCTGCGGATCCGGCGGTGGGTGAACCCCGGGGCCAGCAGGCGCCGTAGCCGGGTGTGCTCCGGCGGGTCGTAGTCCATCAGGTTGCCGACCAGCTCACGCGGCCGGAAGACGCCCTTTCCGCCGATCTCGTCGTTCCGGTCGAAGCGGCGGCGCGTGCTGAACCGGGTGTGATCGCCGAGGACCTGCCGGACGACCGCGTGCCCGGTCGCCAGCCAGGTCGTTTCGGCCCCCGCCCCGGATCCGATCGTGATCCGCGTCAGCGGTCCGGCGGCGCGCAGTTCGTCGGCCGGGTCGAAGCCCTGCCGACGCGTGTGGACCGGAGGCCGGTCGTCACCACTCAAGGGGAAGCTCCTCCACGGCGAAGGGGGCGGGACGGCCCGGCTTGAACCGCAGGTCCTCCTCGGGGACGGCGAGCCGCAGCGACGGGAACCGGCGGAACACCGCCGGCAGGGCCACCCGTAGCTGGAGCCTGGCCAGCGGCGCCCCGAGGCAGTGGTGGATGCCGTATCCGAACGCCAGGTGTTTCGGGTTCTCGCGGGTGATGTCGAAGCTCTCGCCCCGCGGACGGTTGATCGCCAGCAGGGAGCAGGTCATGACGTCCCCGGCCCGGATGTCGCGTCCGCCGACGTGCGCGTCCGCGAGAGCGACCCGGGGGGCCGGGGCCTCGACGATCGAGGCGTGCCGCAGCAACTCCTCGGTCGCGCCGTCCACCAGCTCGGGACGTTCGCGGAGCAGCGCCATCTGGTCGGGACGGGTCACGAACAGGAGCACCGCGACCGCCAGTTGGGCGGCCATCTGCTCGGCCGCCATGATCAGGTTCCCCTCGGCGAGGCCCGCCAGTTCCTCGTCGCCGACCTCCGCCCCGTACTCGCGCACGACGACGCCGAGCATCCCCTCGCCGGGATCGAGGCGCTTACGGGCCGCGAGCTTCTTGGTGTAGTTGACGACGCCCATCCCCGAGGAGGTCCGCTGCCGGGGGAGCCGGCTCTCCCGGCTCTCCCGGATCATGCGCGACAGCTCGGCCCGGTCGTCCCGGGGGACGTCCAGGAACTCGCAGGCGATGAGCGCCGGAATGGGCCAGGCCGCGTGCCTGACGAAGTCGACCGGCGACCCCATGTCCTCCAGGTCGTCCAGGCACTCCTCGACGATCTCCTCGATGCGGGGCCGCAGCCGCTCCATCCGCCGGGCCGAGTAGGCCGGGGCCACGGTCCTGCGCAACCGGGTGTGGTCCGGCGGGTCGTACGCCTGGAGGATCCCCGGCAGCAGGGCCCGGTCGGCCTCGTCGTCGACCGGCCGCATGGAGCTGAACCGCTCGGGATCGGCGAGGATCCCCCGGACCTCGTCGTACCCGGTGACCAGCCACTGCTTGCGGCCGTCCATCCCGGGCTCGGTGTCGTACTCGTGCAGCGACCCCTCGTCCAGCAGGTCGTGGAACTCCGGCACGGGATCGAGCCGGTGCCGCTGATGCGGTAGGGGCAGTGCCATCGGGTCCTCCAGTGTTTCGGTGCTACCAGTCGAGCAGCAGGGCTTCCACGTCGAACGGCGGCGGCCCCAAGGTGATCGGGCGGTCCGGCTCGGCCAGCCGCAGGGTGGGGAAGCGGTGCGCCAGCGCCGGTATCGCGACCCGGAACATCAGCTCGGCCATGGCCCGGCCGAGGCAGTGGTGGATGCCGTGCCCGAACGCCAGGTGGTCCGGCCTGCCCCGGGTGATGTCGAACCCGTCGTCGGCGTGCGGGTAGTCCCGGCGGTTGGCGGCCAGGAGAGAGCAGGTGACGGTGTCACCGGCCTTGACCAGGTGGTCCCCGATCCGCACGTCCTGCGTCGCGACCCGCGGATGGGTCTTCTCGTCGGTCGTGAGGTACCGCATCGTCTCGTCCAGCCAGTCCGGCACGCTGTCGGGCTTCTCGCGGAGCAGGGCGAACTGTTCGGGCTCCTCGACCATCAGCCACGCGCCGGCCGCGAGGAGACGGGCCACCTGGTCGGCGCCCGCACCCATGACGAACGCGGCCACCCCGGTCAGCTCGGCGTCCGTGATGGCGTCACCGTGTTCGCGCGCCACGACGCCGAACAGGTCGTCGCCGGCCTCCCGGCGCGACCGGGCGACGTGCTGCTTCATGTACGTCATGAACTTGTTCCCCGCCGCGGTGCGCCGCTTGTCCGACCGGTCGGTCCGGCTGGCGAGCAGGATCCGCGCCAGATCCGCCTGGTCGTCATGGGGAATGCCGAGGAAGTCGCAGGTCGCCGGGGTCGCCACCGCCCATCCGAAGTGCGGGACGAAGTCCACCGGGCCACCGAGTGCCTCGATGGCGTCCAGGCTCTCCTGGACGATCGCCTCGACCCGCGGCTGGAAGCCCCGCATCCGGCGGGCGGAGAACGCGGGAAGCACCATCCGACGCAGCCGCGTGTGCTCCGGCGGGTCGTACTGGGTGAGGAAGCCGGGCCAGGTGAAGCCGGCCGCGGTTCCGCCGTAGAGCAGGCGCGCGCTGAACTTGTCCGAACCGAGGACCTGCCGGACCTCGTCGAACCCGGTGGCGAGCCACGCGGTCCGCCCCTCGGCGGATTCCTCGGTTCCCAGGACGGTCAGGTCGCCCTCGGTCATCAGGGAGTGGAGCTCGGGCACCGGATCGAACCCGTTCCTCCGGTGCAGCCGCGCCGCCCGGACGACGTTGATCTCCTCGAACATGCTGCGGGTCCTTTCGCCTCATCCGGCCGGCGTTCGGGGAATGACGGTCACTGGGCGGTTGGACGGGCGCGCGGCCCGTCCAACCGCCCGAATCGAGCAGCTGGACACTCAGCCGCCGATCTCCGCGATCAGGCTCTTCGGCCGCAGGTCGGTCCAGTTCTCCTCGACGTAGGCGAGGCAGTCCTGGCGGGCGGCCTCGCCGTGCACCGGGGTCCAGCCGGCCGGCACCTCGGCGAAGGCGGGCCAGAGGGAGTGCTGGCCCTCGTCGTTGACGAGCACGAAGAAGGAGCCGTCCTCGTCGTCAAAGGGGTTGGTCATGGTGTGTTCCTCTCCTGCTACGGCCGCGGCCGGAGCTTCTCGGCGACGACGGCCCCGATCCGGGCCAGCGACGCGGGCTGCAACATCTCGTTGTGGTCCGAGGGGATCTCGTGGGGCTCCACGGTCCCGGTGGTCAGCGGCCGCCAGCTGGCGATCGCCCAGTCGACGGGCATGTGCGGCGGGCGGTCCTTCGCGGCGATGAACAGCAGGACGTCGGCGGCGATGCTCGGAGCGTCGTGCCTGGGCCCGACCTCGGCGAGGTTGCGCATCACCTCTTCCAGGCGGGCCCGGGCGCCGTCCCCCCTGGCCAGTGCGGCGGCGAGCTCCATCTGCTGTTCCTTCAGCCGGTCCACGGCCTCCTGGGCCTGCCCGTCGCCGCGCGCCTTCTTCCCCATGTAGGTGGGGTAGGCGTCGAGCAGGGCGAGCAGGGCGACCCGCTCGCCCTCGGCCTCGAACCGCGCGGCCATCGCCTGCGCGATCCGCCCGCCGAGGGACCAGCCGAGGAGGTGGTAGGGCCCGGTCGGCTGGACCGTGCGGATCTGCGCGACGTAGTCGGCCGCCATCTCCTCGACGCCGCCGGGCAGGGCCTCGGTGCGGGCCAGGCCGCGCGCCTGGATTCCGTACACCGGCTGGTTCGCCGGGAGTTCCCGCAGCAGCGGCCCGTAGTTCCAGCTCAGGCCGCCGCTCGCGTGGACGCAGAACAGCGGCGGACGGTCGCCGCCGGGGCGCAGCGGCAGCAGGACCTCGAAGTCGCCCGTGACGGTCTTCGCCACGACGCTGGAGCGCCGCCGCTCGCCCAGGACGGTCAGGGTGCCGGCGGCGGACCAGCGGGCGAGCAGGCCGGTGCGCAGCATCCGCCGGCCCTCGGCCCCGAACGGGTGGGCCAGGGTCTGGTCGGCCGGGCGCGCGTCGACCGCGGGGCCGGTGACGTGGAGACCGCCGACGGCCCCGGGCGCGACGGGCCGCAGCCGGTCGTCGAGCACCAGCGCGCCGAGCGGGCCGTCCTGGACCAGGTCGGCGAGTGCCGGGGGCACCGGTCCGGTCCACACCGCCGGGGCCTCGGCCGGGCGCTCGCGCTCGGTGTCGTCCAGCAGGAGGTCCAGGTCGCTGACGCGCCGGTGGGGGTCTTCGGCCACCTGCTCCAGGACGCGGACCAGCCGCCGGGCCAGCGCGTCGGCCGTGGCCCCGTCGAACAGGTCGACGGCGTAGCGGAGTTCTCCGTCGATGCCGTCGCCGTGGTCGTCCTCGTCGAGGTGCTCGGTGAGCCTGAAGGCCAGGTCCAGCTCGGTGGCCTCGGGCCGGCCGGGCTCGACGCTGGTGCGCAGGGCCGGCAGTTCCGTCGCGTCCCACGCGCCGGTGTCCTCCTCGGCGACCTCCAGGGACACCTGGAACACGGGGTGGCGGGAGAGCGAGGCGGGCAGGTCCAGCAGATCGACGACGCGCTCGAAGGGGACGTCCAGGTGCTGGCGGGTGTCCCGGACGGTCTCCTGCACCCGGGCGACGGTCTCCAGGAAGGTCGGGTCGCCCGGGAGGGTGGTGCGCAGTGGCAGCGGCCGGGCGAACGGCCCGACCATCGGCTCCAGGTCGATCAGGTCCTCGTCCCGGGGCAGCACCGTGCCGATCACCAGGTCGTCGCCCGCGCCCAGTCGGGTCAGCAGCATGGCGAGCGCGGCGTGCACCAGCTGGTGCGCGTCGGCGCCCGTCGGTTCCGCGGCCGCCAGCAGCCGGGCGTGCGGGGCGCCGTCCAGCCGCAGCGCGACCGCGCCGGCCTGTCGTGACGGGACGGCCGGGCGCGGACGGTCGAAGGGGAGGACCGTTTCCCCGTCGATGCCGGCGAGGTGGTCCCGCCAGAAGGACGCCTGGTCGTCGATCAGGCTTCCCTGCTCGCGCTCGCCCTCCAGCAGCCGCTGCTCCCAGACGGCGTAGTCGGCGAACTGCAGGGTCAGTGGCGCGCGCTCCGGGACCCGGCCCGCGCGCCGCGCGCCGTAGGCGGCCGCCAGGTCGCGGAAGTACACGTCCAGCGAGTCGTCGTCGGCGGCGATCCGGTGCACCGTCAGCGCCAGCACGTGCTCCCGCTCCGCGATCGCGAAGAGCTCGCAGCGCCACGGCGTCTCACGGGTGAGGTCGAAGGGCCGGCCGGCCCGTTCGGCGAGCAGCCCCGGGAGGTCCTCCTCGGTGGCCGGAACCGGCGTCAGCCGGGCCGTCGCGGAGTCGTGGACGTGCTGGTGGACGGTCGTGGCCTGGCCGGGGAAGGTCGTCCGGAGGATCTCGTGCCGGGACGCGACGTCACCGAGCGCCGCCTCCAGCGCGGGCACGTCCAGCCGGCCGCGCACCCGCAGCGCGACCGAGGCGTGCAGGCCCTCGGTCGTCTCTCCGGGACGGGCCAGCAGCCAGGCGCGGAGCTGCCGGGCGGTGAGCGGCACCCGCTCCGGCCGGGTGGCGGCCTCCAGGGCGGGGCGCGACTTCGCCGCCAGCGCCCTGGCGATGCCCGCGGGGGTGGGCGAGGAGAACAGCTGCCGGATGGGCAGGTCCGCGCCGATCTCCTCGCGGATCCGCGCGATGAGCCGCATGGCCAGCGCCGAGCTGCCGCCCAGGTCGTGGAAGGCGTCGTCGACGCCCACCCGCTCGACACCGAGGATCTCGGCGAACAGCACGCAGAGCACCTTCTCGGTCTCGCTCTCGGGGGCCTTCTCCGTGGAACGGTCCGCGAGGTCGGGGGCGGGCAGGGCCCGGCGGTCCACCTTGCCGTTCGCGGTGATGGGCAGGCCCGGACGGACGACGACCGCCACGGGGACCATGTAGGAGGGCAGGACGAGGCCGATCCGCCGCCGCATCTCCTCGACGTCGGCCTCGGCTCCGTCGGTGACGACGTAGCCGACCAGCCGCCGCTCGCCGGGCTGGTCCTCGCGTGCCACGACGACCGCCTCGGTCACGCCCGGCTGGGCGGCCAGCACGGCCTCCACCTCGGCCGGCTCCACCCGGAAGCCGCGGATCTTCACCTGCTCGTCGGCCCGCCCGACGAACACCACCTCTCCGTCGCGGTTCCAGCGCGCCAGGTCGCCCGTGCGGTACATCCGCTCACCGGCGAGGAACGGGCACGCGACGAACCGTTCGGCCGTCAGGTCCGGCCTGCCGAGGTAGCCGCGGGCCAGGCCGGTGCCGGCGATGTACAGCTCGCCGGTGATCCCCGGCGCGACCGGCCGCAGGAAGGCGTCGAGGACGTAGACGCCGCGATTGGCCATGGGGCGGCCGATCGGCAGCTCGTGTCCGGCCTCCTCGCCGGGCTCGATCGGCTTCCAGGTCGCGCACAGGGTGGTCTCGGTCGGCCCGTAGGTGTTCCTCACCCGCAGGCCGGGCTGGGCCCGCCGCAGGTTCTCCACCGCGAAGGCGGGAACGACGTCCCCGCCCGTGCCGACCTCGGTCAGACCCGTGAAGCATTCCGGTGACGCCTCCGCGAGGGCGCGGAAGGTTCCGGCGGTGAGGTGGACGGCGGTCGCGCCCCGCTCGACGGCCCGGCGCACACCGCCGGCGTCCACCACGCCCGGCTCGGCGAGCAGGATCCGGCCGCCCGTGGCGAGCGGCACCCACAGCTCGTAGAGCGAGGCGTCGAAGACGTGCGTCGCGTGCATCAGCACGCCGTCCCCGGGACCGATCCGCCAGCCCGCGTCGCCCGCCAGGCCGGCCACTCCCCCGTGGGTGACGGCCACGCCCTTCGGGACGCCGGTGGATCCGGAGGTGTACATCACGTACGCCAGGTCGTCCGCGCCGATCCGGGTCCCCGGAGCGGTGGCGTCCTGGCCGTCGACGGCCGCGCGGGTCTCCGGCGCGTCGAGGACGATCGCGTCCTCGGGTGCGGCCGTCCTGGTGGCGGCCGTGCACAGGGTGGTCGGGGCCCCGGAGTCGGCGAGGACGAGCGCGATCCGCTCGGCCGGGCTCCCCGCGTCGACCGGGACGAACGCGGCGCCCGCCTTCCAGATCGCCAGGAACGCGATCACCAGGTCGGCGGAGCGTTCCATGGCCACCCCGACCAGGGCGCCGCGCCGGACGCCGCGGCCGGTGAGGTAGTGGGCCAGCCGGTTCGACGCCCGGTCGAGCTCGGCGTAGGTCAGGTCCCGGCCGGCGGCGTCGGTGATCGCCACCGCGTGGGGTGCGGCGTCCACCCGCCGCCCGAACAGCTCGACCACGGACGCTCCGGGCACCGGGCCCGCGGTCGCGTTCCAGTCGTCCACCACCGCGGTGCGCTCGGCCTCGCTCAGCAGGGTCAGCCGGCCGACCAGCACACCGGGGTCGGAGACCAGCCGTTCCACCACCCGGACGAACGCGCCCAGGACGGATTCGGCGACCTCCCGGTCGAACAGGCCCCGGTCGTAGTTGAGGATCACCGGCATCCGCTCGCCCGGCCCGGTGACCAGGGTGAACGGGTAGTGCGAGGAGTCGCGCCCCTTCCGCACGGGGCGCATGTTCAGGCCGCCGTCCCCCGGCCGGTCGAGTCCGGTACGGGGGAAGTTCTCGTAGACGAGGAGCGTGTCGAAGACCGATCCGGGCCCGCCGGCGGCCTGCGCCTCCTGGAGGCCGAGGTGCTGGTGGGCCATCAGCGCCGACTGGTTCCGCTGCAACTCGGCGAGCAGGTCGACGACCCGCCGCGTGCCGTCGAGCCGAACGCGCACCGGCAGGGTGGCGAGCAGCATGCCGACCATCGACTCCACGCCGGCCAGCTCGGCCGGCCGCCCGGAGACGGTCGCGCCGAACACCACGTCGGTGCGGCCCGCCAGCCGCGACAGCACGACGGCCCACACGCCCTGGACCACGGTGCTCAGCGTGAGGCTGTGAGCGCGGGCCAGCCGGGCCAGCCGGTCCGTCAGCTCCGGGCTGAGCTCGGTCATCACCGTGTCGATGTCCGGCACCCGGCCCGGATCGGCCGGGGCGACCGTGGTGGGGGCGTCCAGACCGGCGAGCTCCTTGCGCCAGGCGGCCCGGGCCGCCTCCTTGTCCTGGCGGCCCAGCCAGGCGAGGTAGTCGCGGTAGGAGGTCGTGGCCGGCAGCCCGGACGGGTCCCCGCCGGCGGCGTAGAGCGCGGAGAGCTCGCGGTGGATGATCGGCATCGACCAGCCGTCGGCCAGCACGTGGTGCAGGGTGTGGACGAGCCGGTGGCTGTCCGGGCCGAGCCGGATCAGGTGCAGCTTCATCAACGGGGCCGTCTCAAGACGGAAGCGCTCGGCGAGCTCCTGCTCCGCCAGCCGCCCCACCTCGGCGTCGGCCAGGTCGTCCGGGAGTCCGGAGAGGTCGGTCTCACGCCACGGGATCGTGGCGCCCCGGAGGACGACCTGGACCATCTGCGCGCCGCTGACGTACCGGAAGCAGACCCGCAGCGCGGCGTGCCGGTCCAGGAGCGCCTGCCAGGACGCCTTCAGGCGCCCGGCGTCCAGCGGGCCCTCGATGCCGTAGACGGACTGCACGGTGTAGGTGTCCGGGCCGTCCTTGTCGAGGGCGGTGTGGTAGAGCATCCCCTCCTGCAGCGGCGACAGGGGCCAGACGTCTTCCACGCCGGAGCGAGGCTTTGCGGGGGTGTCGTCAACGGTCATGATCTGCTCCTTGTGGAGGTTATTCATCGGCCAGCCCGGCCTGGAGCCGGTCCATCTGGTCGGGCGAGAGGGCCACGAGCATCCCGTCGGGGGACGCCGGCTCCGTGCTCTCCCCGCCCTTGGCCGGGAGCTCCTTGGCGAGCGCCGCCAGCCGTTCGGGCGTCTTCTCCTCGAACACTTGCCACGGGGTCAGTTCCAGCCCTTCGCGGCCGAGCCGGGCGGACAGCTGCATCGAGCTGATCGAGTCGCCGCCGAGCTCGAAGAAGCTGTCGTCGGCCCCGACCCGTTCCACCCCGAGGATCTCGGCGAACAGCGCGCACAGCAGTTCCTCGACGGCCGTGCGCGGATCCCGTCCGGCGGGGTTCCCGGCGAAGTCGGGGGCCCGGAGCGCCCGGTGGTCGACCTTTCCGTTCGGGGTCAGGGGCATCAGGTCCAGCGGCACGAACGCCACCGGCCGCATGTGCTCGGGCAGGCGCTCGGCCGCCGTCCCGCGGAGGGCGTCGATCAGCGCGTCGGCCGGCTGCCCGGCCGCCGGGACGACGTACGCCACCAGCCGCTTCTCGCCGGGCCCGTCCTCACGGGCGGCCACCACCACCTGGGCGGCCCCGGGGTGGTCCGCCAGCACGGCCTCGATCTCACCCGGCTCGATCCGGTAGCCGCGCACCTTGACCTGCGCGTCGGCCCGGCCGACGAAGACCAGCTCCCCCTCCCGGGTCCAGCGGGCCCGGTCGCCGGTGCGGTACAAGCGGCCGCCGGAGGAGAACGGGTCGGCGATGAACCGTTCCGCGGTCAGGCCCGGCCTCGCGAGGTATCCGCGCGCGAGCCCCGGCCCGGTGACGTAGAGCTCACCGGCCACGCCGGGCGGCACCGGCTGCAGGAAGGCGTCGAGCACGTACGCCCGCGCGTTGGCGATCGGGCGGCCGATGGGGACCACGTCGCGTCCCGGGGACAGCGGCGGGCTCATCGTGGCGCACACGGTCGTCTCGGTGGGCCCGTAGGCGTTGATCATCCGCCGGCCCCCCGACCAGCGTTCCACCAGCGCGGGCGGGCACGCCTCACCGGCGGTGATCAGGGTCTCCAGGCCGTCCGGCAGGTCGTCCTCGACGGCCAGCACGCTCGGCGGCACGGTGACGTGGGTGATGCGCCACCGGCGCAGCGCCTCGCCCAGCGACACGCGCGGCGGCATGCTGTCGGGGTCGGCCAGCACCACGGTCCCGCCGGACAGCAGGGCCGTGCACAGCTCGGAGACCGCGGCGTCGAACCCGAGGGACGCGAACTGCAGGACCCGCGCGGAGGACGTCACGCCGAAGCGCTCGATCTGCGCGGCGGCCAGGTTGCCGAGCCCGGCGTGGGTGACCTGGACGCCCTTGGGCGTCCCCGACGAACCGGAGGTGTAGATCACGTACGCCGCGTCGCCCGCGGCCACGGCCGGCAGCACCGCTCCCGGGTCGGCGGCGGGCCGCTCGTCCAGCGCGACCACCGTGCCCGCGAAGCCGTCCGGCACGGCCGTCCTGGTCGCCCCCGTGCACAGCAGCACCTCGGGTCCGGAATCCGCCAGCATCAGCCCGATCCGGGCGGCGGGGTAGTCCGGGTCGACCGGGACGAACGCCCCGCCCGCCAGCGAGACGCCGAGAAGGGCCACCACCAGCTCCACCGACCGTCCGACCAGCACGGCCACCCGCGTCTCACGTCGGACGCCCAGCCCCGCCAGCCGCAGCGCCAGCTCCTCCGCCTCTCCCAGCAGCCCTCCGTACGACAGGCTCCGCGCCGCGTCCTCGACCGCGATCGCGTCCGGCGAGAGTTCCGCCCGGCGGCGGAACAGCACCGGCAGCGGCTCCGGCACGACCCGCGCGTCGGTGGCGTTCCACTCCTCGACCACCAGCCGGCGCTCCGCCGCGCCGATCAGGCCGACCCGGCCCACCGGAGTCCGCGGATCGGCCGCCACCTGCTCCAGCGCCCGGACGACCGCCGCCAGCATCTCCTCCGCCCGGGTCCGGTCGAAGGCGTCCGGCCGGTAGATGAACTCGCCGTGGACGCCGCCGTCGTGGGAGGCGCGCATGGAGACCGGATAGTGCCCGCTGTCGTTCGGGATCCCGGCGGGGCGCATCACGAGCGCGTCGGGGTCCTCGGACGGGAGCGGCGGGCGGGGGTAGTTCTCGAACACCACGATCGTGTCGAACGCGGCGCTCTGCCCGGCGAGCTGGTTGAGCTCCGACAGCCCGACGTGCTGGTGCGCCATCATCGCGACCTGGCGCTCCTGCAGGTGCGTCAGCATGTCGAGGAACGGTTCGCCACCCGCGAGGCGGGCCCGGACCGGCAGCGTGTTCATGAACAGGCCGACCACGGACTCGACGCCGGGGATCTCCGGCGGACGCCCGGCCACCGCGGAGCCGAAGACCACGTCGTCCCGGCCCGTCAGCCGGGACAGCAGCAGCGCCCAGACCCCCTGGAAGAGGGTGTTCATCGTGACGCCGTGCCGGCGCGTGAACTCCACCAGCCGACGGCTCAGCTCGTCGTCGAGTTCGAACCGGAGGCGCTCGGGCTCGACGGGCGCGGTGTGGGCCTCCGGCGGCACGACGTGGGTCGCCTCGTCGAGCCCGGCGAGCTCGGTCCGCCACGCCTCCCGGGCGGCTTCCTTGTCCTGGCGGGAGAGCCAGGCGAGGTAGTCGCGGTACGACGTCGGGGCGGGCAGGGACAGGCCGTCACCGCCCGCTTCGTAGGCCGCCATCACGTCGACGGAGAGGATCGGGAGGGACCATCCGTCGCAGGAGATGTGGTGGGAGGCGAGGGCCAGCCGGTGGCTGCGTTCGCCGATGCGCACCAGGTGCAGGCGCAGCAGCGGGGCCCGGCTCAGGTCGAACCGGTCGGCGTGCAGTTCCTCCGCGAGCCGCTCGAACTCCGCCAGCGCCTCCTCCTCGGGCAGGTGGGACAGGTCGGTCTCGGTCCAGGGCAGCGCCACCTCACGGGCGATCGCCTGCACGGCCCGGCCCGACCCGAGCTGGTGGAAGCTCGCCCGGAGGGCCGGGTGCCGGTCGACGAGGGCCTGCCAGGACGCGCGGAAGCGGGCGGCGTCCAGCGGGCCGTCGAGGGCGAGGGTGCGGATGCCCGCGTAGACGTCCGGGCCCCGCTCGTCGACGGCGTGGAACAGCAGGCCCTCCTGGAGCGGGGAGAGCGGCCAGATGTCGGCGAGGTCCGGAACGGCGGCCTCGATCTCCTCCACGTCCTGGTGCGTCAGCGCGGTGAGCGGGAAGTCGGAGGGGGTGTGCCCGCCGGCGCCGGGGGCGGCGTGCGCGGCGAGGCCGGACAGCAGGTCCAGCCAGGCCCGGCCGAGCGACTCCGCCTCGGCCTCACCGAGGATCCGGCCGGCCCAGGTCACGGTCAGCCGGAGTTCGGGTCCGTCCGGGGAGTCGAGGACGACGGCGTCGACCTCCACGGCGTGGCGCAACGGCGCGTGCTGCTCCGCCGCGCCGCCGATGGTCCCGGTCGCCTGCCAGGGCTCCGGGCCGCCGTCGGGGCCGGAGGGGAAGCGGCCCAGGTAGTTGAACCCGATCTCCGGCTGCGGCAACGCCGCCAGGACCGGTGCCGTCTCGGCGTTCAGGTGGCGCAGCAGCCCGTAGCCGAGGCCGCCGTCGGGCACGGTCCGCACGTTCTCCTTGACCTGCTTCAGCAGGTGGCCGGCCGCCTCGCCACCGGCGATCGCCTCGTCGGTGTCGATCCCGGTCACGTCCAGCCGCAGCGGGTGGATGTCGGTGAACCAGCCGACCGTCCGCGAGGGATCCAGCCCTGCGACGGGCCGGCGGCCATGGCCTTCGACGTCCACCACGACGGAGTCGCCGCCGCGCCACCGGGCGACCGCGCCGGCCAGGGTGGCCAGCAGCACCTCGTGGACACCGCAGTGGAAGGCCGGGGCGGCCTTCTCCACGAGCACGCCCGTGCGCTCGCGCGGCAGGGTCCACGACCTGCGTCCCGCGGTCGCGACGGTGTCGCGCGTGGGGTCGAGGGGGGCCAGCCGCTGTTCCGCGCGGTCGAGGACCTCCGTCCAGGTCCCGAGCTCCGCGGTCCGGAGCGCGGCCTGTTCGGCCAGGGTCAGCGCCCAGCGCCGGAACGGGACCTCCACCGGGTCGAGAGCGGGCTCCCGACCCGTGATCACGGCCTCGCACGCCGTCCGCAGGTCCAGCAGCAGGATCAGCCACGACACCGCGTCGGCCACCAGGTGGTGGGCCACCAGCACGAGCCGTCCCACCCGACCGGGTCCGGCGTCCACCCACACCGCCCGGATCATCACACCGGCGGCGGGATCCAGCCGTGCCGCCGCCTCTCCGGCGCACCGGTCCGCGGCCTCGTCGAGGTCACCGCCGTCCGCCTCGACCCGCTCGATCAGGGCCGCCGCGTCCACCGTGCCCCGGCCGGACACGACCAGGCGCGGTTCCTCGCCCCTGGCCACGACGACCCGGCCGCGCAGCAGGTCGTGGGTGTCGATCACCGCGCCCAGCCCGGCCGCCAGCGCGTCCGGCGTCAGGTCGCCCGGGGTGCCCACGGTCATCCACTGGGTCAGCGCCCCTCCGGCCAGCGCCCCGGGGTCGCGTTCGATGAGCGCCCGCGCCACCGGCGTCCACGGGACCTCGNNNNGGTCCCACCGGCGTCGCGCCGCCCTGCTCGGCGACCGCCGCGATCCCCGCCGGCGTCTCCTGCTCGAAGACGTCCTTCGCGCCGAAGACGACGTCGGCGCGGCGGGCCCGGGCGGCCAGTTGCATCGAGAGGATCGAGTCGCCGCCCAGTTCGAAGAAGCTGTCGTCGGCGCCGACCCGGTCCAGCCCGAGGATCTCGGCGAACAGCCCGCACAGCACCCGCTCCGCCTCGGTGCGCGGCTCGCGGCCGGCGACCTTCCCGGAGAACTCGGGAGCGGGCAGCGCCGCGCGGTCGATCTTCCCGTTGATGGTCAGCGGGACGTCGTCCAGGACCACCACGGCGGCCGGGACCATGAACTCCGGCAGCCGCGCCGCGAGGTGCGCGCGGAGCTCGTCGGGGTCCGGGGCCCGGTCCGGTTCCCCGGTCACGTAGCCGATCAGCCGCTTCTCACCCGGGCGGTCCTCCCGCGCGACGACGACCGCCTGCGTGACCCGGGGCGCCTCGGCGAGCACCGTCTCGATCTCCGCCGGCTCGACCCGGTAGCCCCGGATCTTCACCTGGGAGTCGGCCCGTCCGGCGAACAGCAGCTCGCCCCGGTCGGTCCAGCGCGCCAGGTCGCCGGTGCGGTACATCCTCTCCCCCCGCCCGTCGCCGGGGGCGAACGGGGCGGCGACGAACCGCTCCGAGGTCGCGCCGTTGGCGCCGAGGTAGCCGAGCGCCAGACCGGCGCCCGCGAGGTACAGCTCGCCGGTCACGTTCGGGGCGACCGGCTGGAGGAACGCGTCGAGGACGTACGCCCGCCGCCCGGCCAGCGGGCGGCCGATCGGCAGGACGTCACCCGTCCCGTCCCCCGGCTCCAGGAGGTGCCAGGTGGCGCACAGGGTGGTCTCGGTCGGGCCGTACAGGTGCCGGATCCGGACGTCCGGGCAGGCCCGGCGCAGCTGTGCGACGGAGGCGGGGGGCACCGTGTCCCCGCCGGTGAGGATCTCGCGCAACCCGTGGAACGAGCCCGGCGACTCCTCGGCCAGCACCCGGAAGCTTCCGGCCGTCAGATGGACGGTCGTCACGCCGCGGGCGATCGCCTCCCGCAGCCGCCGCGTGTCGACCGCGCCCGGTTCGGCGACCAGGACGCGGGCACCGTGGACCAGCGGCGCCCAGATCTCGACCAGCGACGCGTCGAACGCGTGCGAGGCGTGCATCAGGACGCAGTCGTCCGCGCCGAGCGACCAGCCGGGGTCGCCGGCCAGCGCGGCGACGCTTCCGTGCGGCACCGCGACGCCCTTGGGCTCCCCGGTCGATCCCGACGTGTACATCACGTAGGCGACGTCGCCCGCCGTGACCACCGGTGTCCCGTGCCCCGCCTCGCCGGTCCACGGCGCGTCCACGGGCACGGCCTCGATCCCGTCCGGCACCGCCTTCCGGGTCGCCCCGGAGCAGACCGCGACCGCCACGCCGGCGTCGGCCAGCGTCCGCCCGATCCGCACCGGCGGGTGGTCCACGTTCACCGGGACGTACGCGGCCCCGGCCTTCCAGACCGCGAGCAGCGCGACGAACAGGTCCGCGCCGCGCTCCATCACCACGCCGACGTGGTCGCCGCGCCGCACGCCCAGCCCGGCCAGCCGCCCGGCCAGCCGGTCCGACGCCCGGTCGAGCTCGCCGTAGGACAGGGTGCGGTCGCCGTCGACGACGGCCACCGCGTCCGGCGCGCCCGCCGAGCGCCGCCGGAACAGGTCCACCACCGACGGACCGCCGGCGGCCTCACCGGTCGCGTTCCAGCGCTCCACCACGGACGTGCGGGTCTCGTCGCCCGTCACGCCCAGGCGGCCCACCGGGAGCGAGGGCGCGGCCGTCATCCGTTCGATGACCCGCACGACCTGCCCGGCCACCTCGGCGGCGGTCCTCCCGTCGATCCGGTCGGGCCGGAAGGACACCCGGATCTGCAGGCGTTCCCCGGGGCTGGCGCTCATGGTCAGCGGGTAGCCGGTACCGGTCCGGGTGAGGGCCGAGCTGATCGTGACGCCGCCGTCGTCGCCGAGGCCGGCCGCGTCCCGCGGGTAGTTCTCGACCATCATGATGGTGTCGAAGACCGCGCCCGGCCCCACCGCCTTCTGGATCTCCGACAGACCCAGGTACTGGTGCTCCGTCAGCACCGACTGACGTCGCTGCAGGTCCTGGAGCAGCTCCAGCACCGACAGGCCGCCGTCGAGGCGCACCCGGACCGGAACGGTGTTGATGAACATCCCCACCATCCGCTCCACCTCCGGCACGTCCGCCGGGCGGCCCGACACCACCGTCCCGAACACCACGTCCGTCCGGCCCGCCAGCCGGGCCAGCACCAGCGCCCACGCGCCCTGCACGATCGTGCTCAGCGTCAGCCCGTGGCCGCGGGTGAAGTCGGTGAGTGCCCGGGTCGTCCCCTCGGACAGCCACGCGCAGTGCTCGTCCGGCATCACCATCGCCTTGCCCGCGTCGGCGTCCACCACGGTCGGCTCGTCCGTCCCGGCCAGCTCCGCCCGCCACGCCGCCCGCGTCGCGTCCTGGTCCTGACGGCTCAGCCACGCCAGGTGCTCACGGTAGGAGGGCGCGGTCGACGGGCCGGGTCCGCCCGCGTAGCCGGACGACATCTCGCCCAGGATGATCGGCGTCGACCAGCCGTCCAGGAGGACGTGGTGCGACGTCAGGACGAGCCGGTGCCGGTTCTCGCCGAGCCGGATCAGCAGCAGCCGGAGCAGCGGCGGGCGGGTCACGTCGAACCGTTCCGCCTGGTCCTCCGCGAGGAGACGCTCGACCTCGGCGGCCGCGTCGGCCTCGTCGAGGTGCGAGACGTCCGCCTCCCGCCAGGGGATCCCGGCCTCGCCCACGACGACCTGCACCGTCCGCCCCGAGCCGAGCTGGTGGAAGCCCGTCCGGAGGGTCTCGTGCCGGTCGACCAGCGGCTGCCACGCGGCGCGCAGCCGTCGCGGGTCGAGCGGCCCGTCGAGGTCCAGGATCCGCTGGCTCTGGTAGACGTCCACGCCCTCCACGTCGAGGGCCCGTTCGAAGAGCATGCCCTCCTGCAGGGGCGACAGGGGCCAGACGTCCGTCAGCCCGGGTGCGGCGGCCTCCAGCTCCGCGACGTCCCGCCGCGACATGGCGACGAGGTCGAAGTCGGACGGCGTGCGGCCTCCGGCACCGGGGGCGGCGGCGTGGGCGGCGAGGCCGGTGAGCATCTCCAGCCAGGCCTCCCCCAGCCGCTCCACCGTGGCGGGGTCGAGGTCCCGGCCGTCCATGGTGAGCCTCAGCACGGGACCGTCCGGCGTGTCCTGAACGTCCGCGCCGACCTCCAGGGCGTGGGCGAGGACCAGGTCGGGGCCGGCGGCTCCCCCGCCGAGCGGTCCTTCGCAGACCTGCCACGGAGTGGCCGGGGAGGCCGCGGCCGACCGGCCGAGGTAGTTGAACCCGATCTGCGGGGACGGCAGTTCGGCCAGCCTGGCCCCCGTGCCGGGGTTGAGATGGCGCAGCAGCCCGTAGCCGAGCCCGTCGCCCGGCACGGAGCGGACCTGCTCCTTCACGGCCTTCAGCAGGTCCCCGGCCGCCGCGTTCCCGGCCGCCGCGGCCGCCAGGTCGAGGCCGGAGACGTCGAGGCGGACCGGGTGGACGCTGGTGAACCAGCCCACGGTGCGCAGCAGGTCCTCGCCGTCGGCCGCGTGGCGGCCGTGGCCCTCCACGTCCACCAGCACTCCGGCGTCACCGCCGTGCCGGCGCGCCACCGCGCCCGCCAGGCCCGCCAGCAGGACCTCCTGGATCCCGCAGTGGAAGGCTCCCGGGGCCTGGCCCACCAGGCTCCTCGCCGTGGGCCCGGACAGGGTCCGGGCCCAGGAGTGCGGCCGCCCCGTGTGCTGCCCGGGGAACGGGTCCGCGCCGTCCAGGACCTCCGCCCAGTGATCGGTCTCGGCGACCGTGCGCTCGCTGAACGCCTGCTCGGTCAGCCGCCGCGACCAGTGCCGGTAGGAGGTCGTCGCGGGTTCGAGGGACGGGGTCCCGCCGGAGACCACCTGGTCGTAGGCCGTGCGCAGGTCCGGCAGCAGGATGCCCCAGGAGACCGCGTCGACCACCAGGTGGTGCGCCACCAGCGCCAGCCGGCCCGGCTCGGTGTCTCCGGCGTCGATCCACACCGCCCGCACCATGGTTCCGGTCGACGGGTCCAGGGTGCCCGCGGCCGTCCCGGCCGCGCGGGCGGCGATCTCGTCGGGGTTCCCGGTCCCGGCCTCCACCCGGGTCACCAGTGCGGCCGCGTCCACCGTGCCCCGACCGGGCACGATCAGCCGGCCGTCGGGCTCCACCCGGCCGCGGAGCTGGTCGTGGACGTCCAGCAGCGCTCCCAGGGCGGTCACCAGCGCGTCCCGGTCGAGGCCGGGCGGGGCGACGACGACGCGCGCCTGGGCGAAGCCGGGGCGCAGCGCGTCGGCGCCGAGGGCGCGCATCACCGGCGTCCAGGGGACCTCTCCGACGCCCGTGTCCGCCTCGGAGCGGCCCGGCCTGGTCGTCGCGGCCGTCCGCGCCACCGCGGCCAGCCGTTCGGGCGTCCGCTGCTCGAACACCTGCCTAGGGGTGAGGGCGAGGCCCTCGCGACGGGCGCGGGCGGCCACCCGCATCGACGAGATCGAGTCCCCGCCCAGCTCGAAGAAGCCGTCCCCGACCCCGACCCGGTCCAGGCCGAGGACCTCGGCGAACACCCGGCACAGGATCCGCTCGGCCTCGGTGGCCGGGTCGCGGCCCTCCGACGTGGACGCGAAGTCCGGTTCGGGCAGGGCCTGCCGGTCCACCTTCCCGTTGACCGTCAACGGCAGCTCGTCCAGCGCGATCAGCGCCGCCGGGACCATGAACTCGGGCATCGTCGCGGCGAGCCGCTCCCGCAGCCGCACCAGGTCGAGGTCGTGCCCCGCCTCGGCGACCACGTAGCCGATCAGCTGCCCGTCCCGGGCGTGGACCACGGCCTGGCCGACGCCCGGAAGCCCGGCGAGGACCGCCTCGGTCTCCCCCGGCTCCACGCGGTAGCCGCGGATCTTCACCTGGTCGTCGGCCCGTCCGCCGAACACGAGCGTGCCCCGGTCCGTCCAGCGGGCCAGGTCACCGGTCCGGTACATCCTCCCTCCGGGGACGAAGGGGTCGGCGGTGAACCGCTCGGCCGTCAACGCCGGACGCCCCAGGTAGCCGCGCGCCACCCCGGCGCCGGCGACGTACAGTTCGCCCTTCACGCCCGGCGGGACGGGGTTCAGGAACGCGTCGAGGACGTAGACGCGCCGGCCCGCGAGGGGACGTCCGATCGGCAGCACCGGGCCGGTCCCGTCGCCGGGTCCGAGCAGCCACCAGGTCGCGCACAGCGTCGTCTCCGTCGGGCCGTAGAGGTGCCGCACCCGGACGTCCGGGCACGCCCGCCGCACCCGCTCGACCGCCGTCGGCGGCACCTCGTCCCCGCCGGTCAGCACCTCGCGGAGCCCGGCGACCGCCTCCGGCGACTCCTCGGCCAGCACCCGGAAGGCCCCGGCGGTCAGGTGGGCGGCCGTGACGCCGCCCGCCACGTACCGGGCCAGGGCCTCGCCGTCCACCGCGCCCGGCGCGGCGATCACCATCCGGGCGCCCGACAGGAGCGGCACCCAGATCTCGAACAGGGAGATGTCGAAGGCGTGCGAGGCGTGCGTCAGCACGGCGTCGCCGGGCCCGATCCCCCACCGCGGTTCCCCGACCAGCGCCGCCACGGCGCCGTGCGACACCGCGACGCCCTTGGGCGTGCCCGTCGACCCCGAGGTGTACATCACGTAGGCGAGGTCGTCGGCTCCGACCTCCACCGGGGGGCGGGCGCACCGCGCCACGGCCCGCCGCGTCCGCTCGTCGTCCAGGACGATCGGATCGAGCCCGCCGTCCGACACGGCCTCCCGGCTCGCGGCCCGGCACACCACCGCCGCCGGATCCGCGTCCGCCAGCATGACCTTCACGCGCTCCGCCGGATAGGCGGGGTCCACCGGCACGAACGCCGCCCCCGCCTTCCACACCGCGAGCAGCGTCACGATCAGGTCGGACGACCGTTCCATCACCACGGCGACCCGGTCCCCGCGCCGGATGCCGCGGCCGGTCAGGTAGCCCGCGAGGCTGTCCGCCCGCCCGGCCAGCTCCCGGAACGACGTCGTCCGGTCCCCTTCGGTGATCGCCGTCTCGTCTCCGCGGCGCTCCGCCTGGCGATCGAACAGGGCCGGCGGCAGGCCGCCCGGCCCGGCGTCGGGCGCCGTGCCCCAGGTGTTCACCACCAGGTCGCGCTCGGCGGCGGTGGTCACGGCGACGTCGGCCACGGTGGTCCCGGGGTCGGCCGTCAGCCCGCGCAGCACCCCCTGGAACCGGTCGAGGACGGCGCGGGCCGCGTCCGCGTCGAAGAGGTCGGTCAGGTGGTCGAGCTTGAGGAGCATCGTGTCGCCGGGGACGGCGACCAGCGTCAGCGGATAGTGGGCGGCCTCCCGGCCCTGGTTCACCCGGATGGAGAAGGTCTCGGCGGAGTCCGGTTCGCCGAGGTCGCGGGGGAAGTTCTCGAAGACGAGCAGGGTGTCGAAGACCGCGCCGGGGCCGGCCGCCCGCTGGATGTCCACCAGCCCCACGTACTGGTCCGGGATGAGCGCCGACTGCCGCCGCTGCAGCTCCGTCAGCAGGTCGAGGACCGGTGTGGCACCGTTCAGCCGCACCCGCACGGGCACGGTGTTGAGGAACAGCCCGACCATGCCCTCCACGCCGGGCAGGTCCGCCGGGCGTGCCGACACCACCGCCCCGAACACCACGTCCGTCCGGCCGGACAGCTGCGCCAGCACCAGCGCCCACGCGCCCTGCACCACCGTGTTCAGGGTCAGCCCGTGGCCGCGGGCGAGGTCCTCCAGCGAGCGGGTGAGCCGCTCGGGGAGCTCGGCCGTGACGCTCTCCGGTATGCCGGGCGCCCGGGCCGGGTCGGCCGGCGCCACCAGCGTCGGGTCCTGCGCGTCGCGAAGCTCCGCCGTCCACGCCGCCAGCGCCCGCTCCCGGTCCTGCCGGTTCAGCCAGGCGAGGTAGTCCCGGTAGGACGCCGCCTCCGGAAGATCCGGCCGACCGGCACCGGCCGCGTACAGGGCCAGCAGTTCATCGAACACGATGGGCAGCGACCAGCCGTCCATCACCGCGTGATGGCAGGTCACCACCAGCCGGTGCCCGGCGTCGCCGAGACGGATCAGGGTGAGGCGCAGCAGCGGGGGCCTGGTGAGGTCGAACTTCCGGAGCCGGTCCTCCTCGGCCAGCTCCCGCACCGCCTCCTCGGGATCGTCGAGGGAGGAGAGGTCGACCTCGCGCCACGGCAGGTCCACCCGGTCCGCGATGACCTGCACCGTCTCGCCCGACCCCCGCTGCCGGAAACAGGCCCGGAGCGCGGCGTGCCGGGTGAACAGCGCCTCCCACGCCGCGCGCAACCTGGCCGGGTCCACCGGACCCCGCAGCTCCAGAATCCAGTGGCCGACATAGAGGTCGGGCCCCTCGTCGTCGTAGACCGTGTGGAACAGCAGGCCTTCCTGCAGCGGCGACATCGGCCAGATGTCCTCGATCCGCGACTGAGCCATCGGTATCTCCCTCGATCCGCAAAAAGGCTTAAAGGTCGTCGTTGAACTCGGCTTCGAGTTCCTCGATCTCGTCCTGGTTCAGGTCGAGGAGGTCGAAGTCGGACGCGGTGTGCCCCCCTGCGGAGGGGTCACCCACCAGGCGGGTCAGGGCGGACAGCCCGTCCGACCACAGCCGGCCGAGCCGTTCGATCCCGGCCTCCGGGAAGAGGCCGGCCGGCCAGCCCAGCGTGAGCGTCAGTTCCAGGCCGTCCGGCGACTCCCTGACGGCCGCCTCGGCCTCCAGCGCGTGCGGCGGGACGGGCGCCGGGTCCGGTGAACCGCCGATCGGTCCGGAGCGCCGCCACTCCCGTACGTCGCCGGTGACGGACCGGCCCCGGTAGGCGAAGCCGATCCGCGGGGCCGGCAGGGCTTCCAGGACAGCTGCCGTCCCGGCGTTCAGACGGCGCAGCAGGCCGTAGCCGAGCGTGTCGCCGGGCACCGCCCGCGACTGCTCCTTCACCGCCTTCAGCAACGACGCGGACGCCGGATCGAGCCCGCCCACGTCCAGCCGCACCGGATGCACGCTCGTGAACCGGCCCACCGTCCGGGACGGATCCAACCCGCCGACCGGGTGACGGCCGTGGTCCTCCACGTCCACCAGCACCACGTGGCCTCCGCGCCACCGCGCCACCGCGCCCGCCAGACCCGCCAGCAGCACCTCGTGGACCCCGCAGTGGAAGGCCGCGGTGACCCGCTCGACGAGCGCTCGCGCGGACTCCTCCGGCACGGTCCATGAGCGGCGTCCCCCGGCCGAACCGGCGCCGGGCGCGCCCGGCCGCGGCTCCTCCCCGTCGAGGAGCGCCGTCCACGCGGGCAGTTCCGCGACGCGCTCCGCGGAGGCCGCCTGTTCGGCCAGGGCGGCCGCCCAGCGCCGGAACGGGACGTCCACCGGGTCGAGGGACGGCTCCCCGCCGGCGGCGAGCGCCTCATGGGCGGCCTTCAGGTCCGTCAGCAGGATCTCCCAGGACGTCGCGTCGACCACCGAGGGATGCGCCACCAGCACGAGCCGGCCGACCCGGTCGGGTCCGGCGTCCACCCACACCGCGCGGATCATCACCCCCGCGGCGGGATCCAGCCGGACGGCCGCCTCCCGGGCGCACCGCTCCGCCAGGTCGTCGAGGTCACCGGTGTCCGCCCCGACCCGCTCGACCAGTACCGCGGCGTCCACCGTGCCCCGGCCGGACACGACCAGCCGGGGCGTCCCGGCCTCGACGACCCGGCTCCGCAGCATGTCGTGGGCGTCGATCAGCGCGCTCAGCCCGGCCGCCAGCGTGTCCACCGACAGGCCGCCGGGCGCGCCGGCGGTCACCCACCGCGCGGCTCCCGGTTCCCAGGCCGTCATCGCCGGCGTCCGGGCGACGTCCCCCGCCTCCCCGGCCGGATCGGGTGACCCGGCCGGACCGTCCGGCCCGCCGTCCAGGCCGAGGATCCCGGCGATCCCCGCCGGGGTCCTGTGCTGGAACACCTCGCGCGCGCCGAAGGCCATTCCGGCGCGGCGGGCCCGCGCCGCCAGCTGCATCGAGGTGATCGAGTCCCCGCCCAGCTCGAAGAAGCCGTCGTCCGCGCCGACCCGTTCCAGGCCGAGGACCTCGGCGAACAGCGCGCACAGCACCCGCTCGGCGTCGGTGGCCGGCTCCCGGCCGGTGACGCGGGCGCCGAAGTCGGGCTCGGGCAGCGCCGCCCGGTCCACCTTGCCGTTGGCCGTCACCGGCAGGGCGTCCAGGACCAGCACCGCCGCCGGCACCATGTAGTCCGGCAGCACCCTGGCGACGTCCTCGCGCAGCCGTTCCGGATCGGCGTCGCCGGCGGCCACGACATAGCCGATCAGGCGACCGTCACGGGCCACCACCACGGCCTGGTCGACACCCGGCCGCTCGGCGAGCGCCGCCTCGACCTCGCCCGGCTCCACCCGGTAGCCGCGGATCTTCACCTGCGCGTCGGCGCGCCCGGCGAAGACCAGCTCGCCCTCGTCGGTCCAGTACGCGACGTCACCCGTCCGGTACATGCGCCGTCCGGGGGCGAACGGGTCCGCGACGAACCGCTCCGCCGTCAGTCCCGGACGGTCCAGGTAGCCGTGCGCCACCCCCGCGCCCGCGATGTAGAGATCGCCCGCGACGCCCGGCGGCAACGGGCGCAGGAAGACGTCCAGCACGTACAGCCGCCGGCCCGGCAGCGGGCGGCCGATCGGCAGGAGCGGCCCCAGCCGCTCGCCGGGACCGATCGCCTTCCAGGTCGCGCACAGGGTGGTCTCCGTCGGACCGTACGTGTGCTGGACGACCAGTCCGGGGCAGGCCAGCCGGACCCGCTCCACCTCACCGGGCGGCACCACGTCGCCGCCCGCCAGCACCTCGCGCAATCCCGAGAACGACTCCGGCGCCTCCTGCGCCAGCGCCCGGAACTGACCCGCCGTGAAGTTCACCGAGGTGAGGCCCTGGGCGACGTGGGCGGCGAGGCGCGCCGCGTCGACCACGCCCGGCTCGGTGATCATCACCCGCGCACCCGACACGAGCGGCACCCAGAGGTCGTACAGGGACGCGTCGAAGGTGTGCGGCGCGTGCATCAGCACCGCGTCGCCCGCTCCGACGCCCCACCCCGGGTCCCCCGCCAGGGCCGCGACGCCGCCGTGCGGGACGGCGACGCCCTTCGGCGTCCCGGTCGACCCCGAGGTGTACATCACGTACGCCAGGTCGTCCGCCCCGACCGGGACCAGCGCGGTCGCGCCGTCGACGGCGTCGTCCATCATGACGAGCCCGTGGCCCGCGGGCACGGCGGCCGCGGTCCCCGCGCGGCACACCACCGCGGCCACCGCGGCGTCGGACAGCAGGTGCGCGACCCGGTCCGCCGGGTAGTCCGGATCGACCGGGACGAACGCCGCTCCCGCCTTCCACACCCCGAGCCATGCCGCCGGCACCTCCGGCGAGCGCTCCAGCAGGACACCGACCCGGTCGCCGCGCCGCACGCCCCGGTCCACCAGGACCCGGGCCAGCCGGCCCGACCACGCGTCGAGCTCCGCGTACGACCAGTCCCGCCCGCCGGCCGTGATCGCCGTCGCGTCCGGGGCCTTCTCCACCTGCCGGAGGAAGAGCTCCACCGCCGACGGCGCGGCGACCGGGTCACCCGTCCCGTTCCACCGCTCGACGGCCCGCTCGCGTTCGGCCTCGCCCACCAGGTCCAGGCGGCCCAGCGGCGCGGCCGGATCCGCGATCATCCGTTCCAGGACGCGGACCAGCCCGCGCAGAGCGGTCCCGGCGATCCCGGCGTCGACCAGCCCGGGCTGGTACTGCAGCTCGGTCTCGATGCTCTCGCCCGGCATGACGCCCAGGGTGATCGCGTAGGGGGACGCCTGGTGGAACTCCCGCAGGGTCAGTCCGAGGGCGCGCGGGGACGCCGGGCCCGCCGAGGGATCGACGTAGTTCTCGAACACGACGAGCGTGTCCAGGCCCGCCCCCGCGAGCCGCTGGATCTCCGGGAGCCCGAGGTGCTGGTGCGCGATCAGCGCGGACTGCCGCTCCTGCAGCTCCTTCAGCGTCTCCAGGACCGTCTTCCCGCCGTCCAGCCGCACGCGCACCGGCACGGTGTTGATGAACAGCCCCACCACGCCCTCCACGCCCGGCAGATCGGCCGGACGCCCGGAGACCGTCGCGCCGAACACCACGTCCCGGCGGCGCCCCAGCCGGGCCAGCACCAGCGCCCACGCGCCCTGCACCACGGTGTTCAGGGTCAGCCCGTGGCCGCGGGCGAACTCCGTCAGGGCGGAGGTGAAGGCCGGGGAATGGCGGATCACCTCCCGGACCGGCGGTTCCGGAGCCCGGCCGGGCCTTTCGGGGAGGCCGAGCGCCGATGTTCCGTCGGTGCCGGCCAGCTCCGCCCGCCAGGCCGCCCGGGCCGCCTCCTTGTCCTGCCGCCCCAGCCAGGCCAGGTGGTTGCGGTAGGAGGCCGCCGACCGCAGGCCCGAGGCGACGCCGCCGGCCGCGTAGACGTCGAGGAGTTCCGCTTCGAGGATCGCCCGCGACCACCCGTCCATCAGCAGGTGATGACTGGTCGTCACGAGGCAGTGCCGGTCCGGGCCGAGCCGGACGAGCGTCAGCCGCAGCAGCGGAGGCCACGTCAGGTCGAAACCCCTGGCGCGCTCCTTGCGCGCGATCACCGCCACCTCGGCCAGCGCGTCGTCCTCGTCCAGGCCGGACACGTCGTGCTCGGCCCAGGGGAGTTCCACCTCCCGGGCGATGAGCTGGACCGTCTCGCCGGACTTCCGCCGGTGGAAGGACGTCCTGAGCGCCGCGTGCCGGTCGAGGAGGACCTGCCAGGAGGTCCGGAGCCGCCGCGCGTCCAGCGGCCCGTCGATGACCTGGGTCTGCTGGATGACGTAGATGTCGGGGGCCGCGTCGCCGAAGGAGGAGTGGTAGAGCATTCCCTCCTGCATGGGTGACAGCGGCCAGATCTCGGCGAGCGCCGATCCAGGGGTCACGATTTCCCGCCTCCGCCGAAGTGCGTCGCTATGGCTTCAAAACCCTCGATCTCGTCCTGATCGAGGTCGAGGAGGTCGAAGTCGGACGCGGTGTGTCCGCCCGCCGAGGAGTCGTCCGACAGACGGGCCAGGGCGCACAGCGCGTCCCGCCACATCCGGCCGAACCCCTCGATCCCGGCCTCCTCGAAGCGGCCGGCCGGCCAGCTCACCGTCAGCGTCAGTTCCGGGCCTCCCGGCAGGTCACGGACGACCGCGTCGACCTGCAGCGGGTGCGGCGCCGCCATGGCCGGGTCCAGAGCACCGCCGATGTCACCGACCTGCTGCCAGGCCGCCACCTCGTGCCGCTCGCCCACCGCGAACCGGCCCATGTAGTTGAACCCGATCCACGGTGACGGCGCGGCCTCCAGCACCGCCCCGGTCCCGGCGTTCAGATGGCGCAGCAGCCCGTAGCCGAGCCCGTCGCCGGGCACGGCCCGCGACTGCTCCTTCACCGCCTTGAGCAGCTCCGCGGCCGCCGGGTCGGGCCCCGGGACCTCCAGTCGCACCGGATGCACGCTGGTGAACCAGCCGACCGTCCGGGACAGGTCCGGCCCGCCGACCGCCTGACGGCCGTGGCCCTCCACGTCCACCAGCACCGTGCGATCGCCGCGCCAGCGCACCACCGCGCCCGCCAGCCCCGCCAGCAGCACCTCGTGGACCCCGCAGAAGAACAGTCCGGGGACCCTTCCCAGCAGCGCCGACGCCTCCGCTCCCGACATCACCCACGACCGCGAGCACACGCTCCCCGCGCTCGTCCCCGGCACGCCGGCCGGCGGCTCCGCCCCGTCCAGGACCGCCCGCCAGGCGGGCAGTTCACCGACCCGCTCCGGGGCCGCCGCCCATTCCTCCAGCAGGCTCGCCCACCGCCGGAACGACACCGCCACCGGCTCCAGCGCGGGCTCGCGCCCCGCCGCGACCGCCTCGCACGCCGCCCGCAGATCCGGTACCAGGATCCGCCAGGAGACGCCGTCGACGGCCAGGTGGTGCACCGCCACCACCAGTCGGCCCACCCGTCCCGGCCCGGCGTCCACCCATACGGCCCGCACCATCGCGCCGGCCTCCGGGTCCAGCCGGCCCACCGCGTCCCGCACCGCGCCTTCCACGGCCTGCTCCAGCGAGCCTCCGGCGAGCCCCACCCGCCGGACCCGGCCGGTGGTGTCCACGGAGCCTCGTTCGCCGACGATCAGACGCCCCCGCTCCACGCGGGCCCGCAGCATGTCGTGGGTGTCCACCACGGCCGCCAGCGCGGCGGCCAGGGTCTCCTCGCCCAGCTCCGCGGGTGCGCCCACGACCACCCACTGGGCGAATCCCGCACCGGTGATCCCGTCGCCCAGCATGCGCATCACCGGCGTCCACGGCACCTCGCCCGCACCGTCGGCGGCCGTCCCGGGCCTGAGGTGTTCCGGCAGGGCCGACTCCGCCGCCAGCCGCGCGAGTTCCGCCGGCGTCCTCAGCTCGAAGACGTCCTGCGTGGCGAGCGCCAGCCCTTGCCGCCGGGCCCGCGCCACCAGCTGCATCGAGGTGATCGAGTCCCCGCCCAGCTCGAAGAAGCCGTCGTCCACGCCGACCCGCTCACGACCGAGCACCTCGGCGAACAGCCGGCAGAGCACCCGTTCGGGCTCCGTCGCCGGCTCCCGGCCGCCGGTCCCCGCGACGGGTCCCGGGCTGGGCAGCGCGCCGCGGTCGATCTTTCCGTTCGGGGTGGTGGGCAGCGCCTCCAGCGCCACCACGGCGGGCACCATGTGCTGGGGCAGCCGGGCGGCCAGGTACTCCCGTACCGCCTGCGGATCGACCCCCGCCGGCGACACGTAGGCCACCAGGCGGTCGTCCCGGACGGCCACCGCCGCCTGGGCGACGCCCGGGTGGCCGGACAGCACGGACTCGATCTCGCCCGGCTCGATCCGGAACCCGCGGATCTTCACCTGGTCATCGGCCCGCCCGGCGAACACCAGCTCACCCTCGGCCGTGAGGCGGGCCAGGTCCCCCGTCCGGTACATCCGCCCTCCTCGCCCGCCGCCGGGCAGGAGGGGCCCGTCCGCGGCGGCGAAGGGATCGGCGACGAAACGTTCCGCCGTCAGCCCCGCACGACCCAGATAGCCACGGGCCAGCCCGGCCCCCGTCACGTACAGCTCACCGACGATCCCCGGCGGCAGGGGCCGGAGGAAGGCGTCCAGCACGTAGCAGCGGCCTCCCGCGATCGGCCTCCCGATCGGGACCACGTCCTGACCCGCCGTCAACGGCAGGCTCATCGCGGCGCACACCGTGGCCTCGGTCGGCCCGTAGGCGTTGATCAGCCGCAGCCCCCGCGACCAGCGGTCCGCGAGGCCCGGCGGGCACGCCTCCCCCGCCACCACCACCGTCTCCAGCCGCGCCGGCAGCACCTCGGCCGTGGCGAGCACCGACGGCGGAACCGTCACATGGGTGGCGTCCCACCGCTCCAGCGCCTCGGCCAGCGACACCCTCGGCGGCAGGTCCCGCTCCGGAGCCATCACCAGCGTCGCCCCCGCCAGCAGCGCCATCAGCACCTCGGAGACCGTGGCGTCGAAGCCCAGCGCCGCGAACTTCAGCACCCTCGACGACGGCGACACGGCGAACCGGTCGATCTGCGCCGCCGCCAGGTTCCCCAGGCCCTCGTGGGTGACGACGACCCCCTTGGGAGTCCCCGTCGACCCCGACGTGTAGATCACGTACGCCGGGTCGCCTGGCCCCACCGGAGGCGGCGACGCCTCCGGGTCCGCCGGGAGGTCCACCTCGTCGATCACCACCGACCGGCCGGCGAACTCCCCGGGCACCGTGTTCCGCGCCGTCCCGTCGCACAGGACCAGCACGGGATCCGCGTCCCCCAGCAGCAGTGCCACGCGCTCGGCCGGATAGGCGGGGTCCACCGGGACGAACGCGCCCCCGGCCAGCGACACGCCCAGCATCCCGGCCACCCACCACGCCGAACGCCCCACGACGAGGCCCACCCGGGACTCCGGCCCGACCCCACGGGCCCTCAGCACGGCGGCGAGCGCGGACGCCCGTTCCCAGAGCTCCCCGTAGGTCAGCCCGCCGTCACCGTCCACCACCGCCGTCGCACCGGGCCGCTCCGCCACCACCCGTGCCACCAGCGCCGGCAAGGACTCCCCGGCCACCGGCGCCGCGTCCGGGCCGCTCACCCGGCCCTCGCCCACGGCGACCCGTCCCACCAGCGCGTGCGGGTCGGCGCCCACCGCGCCGAGGGCGCCGACGAACCACCCCAGCACGGACTCCGCGACGGTCTCCTCGATCTGCCCGTGCCGGTAGGCGAGCTGGATCCTGAGCCGGTCCCCCGGGATGATGCCGAGGGTCAGCGGGTAGTGGGTCCCCTCGACCGTGCCCAGGTAGCTGAACCGGTCGGCGAAGTCCCGCGGATAGTTCTCGAACACCAGCAGCGTGTCGAACCTCGCGCCCGGCCCGGCGGCCTTCTGGATCTCCGGCAGCCCCAGGTACTGGTGCGGGATCAGGGCCGCCTGCCGCCGCTGCAGACCGGTGAGCAGGTCGGCGACCGACCGCCCGCCGTCGAGCGGCACCCGCACCGGCACCGTGTTCATCATGAGCCCGGTCATCGACTCCACCCCGGGGAGCTCCGCCGGACGGCAGGCGACTGTGGTGCCGAACACCACGTCGGTGCGCCGCTCAAGCCGGGCCAGCACCAGCGCCCAGGCACCCTGCACCACCGTGTTCAGCGTCAGCCCGTGGTCGCGGGCCACCTCCCGCAGCCTGCCGGAGAGCTCCGGCGTGAGGTGCGCGACGCGGTACTCGTACCCCGTCCCGGAGGCCGTCCCGGCGATCGACGCGTACCCGTCGAGGCCGGACAGCTCCGCCTGCCAGGCGGCGCGGGCCGCGTCCTTGTCCTGCCGCTCCAGCCAGGCCAGGTAGTCCCGGTAGGACGCCGCGCCGGTCCGCTCCGGGTGCCGGCCGTCGGCCTCGTACGCCTCGGCCACCTCGTTGAGGATGGCCGCCACCGACCAGCCGTCGGTCAGGATGTGGTGGTGGACGACCAGCAGGCGGTACCGGTCCTCGCTGATCCGGGCCAGCAGCAGCCGGAACAGCGGGCCGGCGGCCAGGTCGAACCGCTGCTCCTGCTCCTGCCGGGCGAGGGCCCTGACGGCCTCCTCGGCGTCGTCCGCGCCGGTGAGATCGACCTCCCGCCAGGGCAGGACGACGTGGCCGGCGACGGCCTGGAGCGTCCGCCCCGACGCGAGCCGGACGAAGCTCACCCGGAGTTCGGCGCGCCGCGCGAAGACCGCTTCCCAGGCGGCCCGGAGCCGGGCGGTGTCCAGCGGCCCGGCCAGCTCCAGGATCCACTGCGCCTGGTAGATGTCGAGGCCCTCCCGTTCCAGGGTCGACTGGAAGAGCAGCCCTTCCTGGAGCGGGGCGAGCGGCCAGGCCTCCACGGCACCGGGCACGGCCGTCGCCAGCTCGGCCTCCTCCTCCGCGGTGAGGACGAGCAGCGGGCGGCCGGCGGCGTCGGGGTCGTCGGCGGGCACCGGACGCGCCGCGGCCGCCAGCCGTGCGGGGGTCAGCTCGCCGAAGACCTGCGCGGGCGTCACCAGCAGCCCGGCCCTGGCCGCGCGCGCCGCCAGCCGCATCGCGACGATCGAGTCCCCGCCCAGGGCGAAGAAGCTCTCGTCGACACCGACCCGGTCCAGGCCGAGCAGGTCGGCGAAGAGCCCGCTCAGGACGCGCTCCGCCTCGGTGGCGGGCTCGCGGCCCGGGGCGTCCGTCCCGAAGACGGGCGCGGGCAGCGCCGCCCGGTCCACCTTGCCGTTGCGGGTCAGCGGAAGCCCGTCCAGGGTGATCACGACGGCCGGGACCATGTACTCCGGCAGGACCGCCCCGAGGCGCTCACGCAGGACGCCGGGATCCACGTCCGTCACGGCGTAACCGATCAGGCGTCCGTCGACCACCACCACGACGGCCTCGTGGACGTCCGGCCGGCCGGTCAGCGCGGCCTCGATCTCGCCCGGCTCGATCCGGAACCCGCGGATCTTCACCTGGTCGTCGGCCCGTCCCGCGAACAGCAGTTCGCCGTCGGCGGTCCACTGGGCGAGGTCCCCGGTCCGGTACATCCGCGCTCCGGGTACGGACGGATCCGCCACGAACCGCTCCGCCGTCAGCGCCGCCCGGTCCAGGTAGCCGTCCGCGAGGCCTGCGCCCGAGAGGTAGAGCTCGCCGACCGCGCCCGGCGGCAGGGGCCGCAGCGACGCGTCGAGCACCTGGGCCCGGCGGCCCGGAAGCGGACGGCCGATCGGCAGCACGGGGCCCAGCGCGTCGCCCGGCCGGAGCAGGTGCCACGTCGCGCACAGCGTCGTCTCGGTCGGACCGTACAGGTGCCGGATCCGGACCCCGGGGACCGCCCTCCGCACCTTCTCCACCGCGTGCGCGGGCACCACGTCGCCGCCGGTCAGCACCTCGTGGAGACCGGCGAAGGACTCCGGCGACTCCTCCGCCAGCGCACGGAAGCTCCCCGCGGTCAGATGCGCCTTCGTCACGCCGCCGGCGATCGCCTCCCGCAGGCGGCGGGCGTCCACCGCGCCCGGCGCGGCGATCACCACCCGGGCGCCGGAGAGGAGCGGGACCCAGATCTCGAAGAGGGACGCGTCGAAGGCGTGCGGCGCGTGCATGAGGACCGCGTCACCGGGCCGCACCGTCCAGCCGGGGTTCCCCGCCAGCTCCGCGACGCTCCGGTGCGGTACGGCCACGCCCTTCGGGGTGCCGGTCGACCCGGAGGTGTACATCACGTACGCCAGGTCCCCGGGGCCCACCGGGACCGCGGTCGCCCCGCCCGGCCCCTCCTCCTCCGTGTCCTCCGCGACGACGACCGGCTCGGCCCCGTCCGGCACCCCGGCGGCCGTCGCGGCCGAGCACACCGTCAAGGACGCCCCCGAGTCCGCGACCATGAACGCCACCCGGTGCGCGGGATGGGCGGGGTCCGCCGGCACGTACGCCGCTCCCGCCTTCCACACGGCGAGCAGCGTCACCACCAGGTCCGCCGAGCGTTCCATCAGGACCGCCACCCGGTCGCCGCGGCGGACACCCCGGCCGATCAGCCGCCCGGCCAGCCGGCCCGCGAGCTCGTCCAGCCGACGGTAGGTCAGGACCCGGTCGCCATCGACCACGGCCACCGCGTCGGGCGTCCGCTCCGCCTGGCGGGCGAACAGCTCCGGCACCGTCGGCGCGGCCGGTGCCGCGGCCAGTGCTGCGGACTTCATCGTCCCCCTCCGGAGGCCGGCTGGGGGACCGGTCCGGCCCCGTTGCGCTCGGGCCCGGCGGCGCCGTCGCCCGACTTGGCGAACTGCGTGTGGTAGAGCTCCGCGTAGAGCCCGCCCCCGGCCAGCAGCTCCTCGTGCGTCCCGCGCTCACGGACGCCGCCGTCGTCGATCACGACGATCTGGTCGGCCTCGCGGATCGTGGACAGCCGGTGGGCGATCACCAGCGAGGTGCGGTCGCGCAGCGCGGTCTTGAGCGCCCGCTGGACGGCGGCCTCCGACTCGGAGTCCAGGTGGGCGGTGGCCTCGTCGAGCACGACGACCGAGGGCGCCTTCAACAGCAGCCTGGCGATGGCCAGTCGCTGCTTCTCGCCGCCCGACAACCGGAAGCCGCGGTCTCCCACCACGGTGTCGAGCCCCTTGGGGAGGGATTCGATCAGGTCCCGGATCTGGGCCCCCTCGCACGCCGCGAGCAACTCGTCCTCGGTGGCGGCCGGACGGGCGTAGGCGAGGTTCTCCCGGATGGTGTCGTGGAAGAGGTAGGTGTCCTGGCTGACCACGCCCACCGTCTCGCGCAGCGAGTCGAAGGAGAGGTCCCGGAGGTCGTGTCCGCCGATGCGGACGGTGCCGGAGGTCGGGTCGTACAGCCGGGACACCAGGTGGGTGAGCGTGGTCTTCCCCGCGCCGGACGGGCCGACCAGCGCGGTGAGGGTTCCGGCCGGCGCTCGCAGGCTGAGGTGGCGCAGGACCTCCGACGCCTCCTCCCCCCGCTCCCGTCCGCCGCGCACGTTCTGCTCCAGCGACGCCAGCGAGACCTCGTCCGCGCCGGGGTAGCGGAACGACACGTCGTCGAGCTCGATGTCCGGGGCCGTGTTCACCGTGAGCCTGACGGCGTCGGGGCGTTCCTCGATCAGCGGCTTCAGGTCGAGGATCTCGAAGACCCGCTCGCAGCTGACCAGGACGGTCAGCGCGTTCGCCTGCATCCCGGACAGCTGGGTGATCGGCCCGAACAGCCGCCCGAGCAGGGTGGCGAGGGCGATCAGCGTGCCGAGCTGGAAGGTCCCGTTCAGCACGAGGCCGCCGCCGACCCCGTAGGCGAGCGCCGTGGTGAGCGAGGCCATCAGCGCCATGATGATGAAGGCCATCCGGCTGTAGACGACGACGCTCACGCCGACCCTGCGGAGCTTCTCCAGCCGGCCCTCGTACTCGGCCATCTCCTGCTTCGGGCGGCCGAAGAGCTTGGAGAGCATCGCCCCCTGCACGTTGAACCGCTCCTGGAGGACGCCGGCCAGGCCGGCGTTCGCCTCCATCGACTGCCTGGTGTACCGCTCCATCACCCGGCCCACGTAGATCCAGGGCAGCAGGAACAGCGGGATCAGCACCAGCGTGACGGCCGCGAGGAGCCATGACAGGTAGAACAGTTCGGCCACCACCATGACCACCGCGACCGCGCTGGTGACCGTCATCAGCAGCTGGCTGAACGCCTGTTGCATCATGATCAGGTCCATGTGCAGCCGCCCGACCAGCACCCCGGTCTGGGTGCGGGTGAAGAACGCGACCGGCAGCCGCTGGACGTGGCCGAGCGCCTGGACCCGGAGTTCGTAGGTGACCGCCTGCCCGATCCACCCGGAGATGTAGGCCAGCGCCAGCTGCAGCAGCGCGTCGAGGACGGCGAGGCCGGCGGTGAGGCAGGCCAGCGTGGTGATGGACCCGGAGTCGTCCTTGAGGATCCCCTCGTCGACGATCCGCTTGAGCAGCAGCGGGGTCGCCACCACGATCAGCGCTTCCAGGACGGCGACGAAGGCGAAGAGGGCGAGTTTTCCGGTGTACGGGCGAAGGTAGGCGAGAACTCTGCGGGACGTGCCGGGGCTGATTCCGGACGGCTCGGGATCAGCGCCTCCGCCGGCCCTCAGCGCCCCCCCGGTGGACGGCATCAGCACCATGCGGACATCCCCTCTTCCACTTCGCCGAAGTCAGGAGGTCCATGCTGCCGACCGGAGTTGATGTCCACGAGTGTCGTCCAAGCGGGTAATTCCCACAGTTGGACGTGGCCCTGGGAACGACCCGAACGCCCGCCCGGGTGCGTTTACGCCCGGGATAGGTCCCGGGTCGTAGCATCGGTCCATGCGTGTCTTGATCGTCGAGGACGAGCTGTACATGGCCGAGGCCATCCGCGACGGGCTGCGACTGGAGGCCATCGCGGCGGACATCGCCGGTGACGGTGACACCGCCCTGGAGCTGCTGAGCGTCAACGCCTACGACATGGCCGTTCTGGACCGCGACATCCCCGGTCCCTCCGGTGACGAGATCGCCGCCTGGATCGTCGCGGCGGGCTCGGGCATGCCCATCCTGATGCTCACCGCCGCCGACCGGCTCGACGACAAGGCCTCCGGGTTCGAGCTCGGTGCCGACGACTACCTCACCAAGCCGTTCGAGCTGCGTGAACTCGTCCTCAGGATCAGGGCGCTCGACCGCAGGCGCGCGCACATCAGACCGCCCGTGCGGGAGATCGCGGGACTGCGGCTGGACCCCTTCCGCCGCGAGGTCTTCCGCGACGACCGCTACGTCGCGCTCACCCGCAAACAATTCGCCGTGCTTGAGGTGCTCATCGCCGCGGAAGGCGGCGTCGTCAGCGCCGAGGAACTCCTGGAACGGGCCTGGGACGAGAACGCCGACTCGTTCACCAACGCCGTGCGCATCACCGTCTCGGCTCTGCGCAAACGCCTCGGTGAACCCCAGATCATCGCCACCGTTCCCGGCGTCGGATACCGGATCGCCACCACGGCGGACACCGGGCGCGAGGGTGGTACGGGTGCGTAGAACGCCCGGAATGAGCGTCCGCCTCAAATTCACCCTCAGCTACGCGGGCCTCGTCATGCTCGCGGGCGCGCTGATGCTGGCCACGGTGTGGGCGTACCTGCTGCGGGACCTGCCCGACGCGGCGAGCAGCCCCAAGGGGCTCGTGCCCGTCCGGGCCATAGTGCTGCACGCCTACGCTCCGGCGACGGCCGTCGTGCTGGTGCTGCTGCTGGTGTTCGGCCTGCTGGGAGGGTGGCTGCTCGCCGGCCGCATGCTCGCCCCGCTGACCCGCATCACCGACGCCACCCGCGCGGCCGCGAACGGGTCGCTCTCCCACCGGATCGAGCTGGAGGGCCGCAAGGACGAGTTCCGCGAGCTGGCCGACGCCTTCGACACCATGCTCGCGCGCCTCGAAGCCCACGTCGCCGAGCAGCGGAGGTTCGCGGCCACCGCCTCCCACGAGCTGCGCACCCCGCTGGCGATCACGAAGGCGCTGCTCGAAGTGACGCGCAACGACCCGTCGCGGGACCTGGGCGAGCTGGTCGGACGCCTCCACGACGTCAACACCAGGGCGATCGACCTCACCGAGGCGCTGCTCCTGCTCAGCCGTGCCGACCAGCGGTCCTTCACCCGGGAGCCCGTCGACCTGTCCCTGTACGTCGAGGAGGCCGTCGAGACGTTGCTCCCCCTGGCGGAGAAGCACGGCATCGCCATCGAGACCACGGCCGACATCACCCCGGCCGTCGGCTCCCGGGCGCTCCTGCAGCAGCTGACGGTCAATCTGATCCACAACGCGATCGTCCACAACCTGCCCGGCCGGGGCGTCGTGCGGGTGACGACCGGCGTGCATCCCGGAAGCGTGACGCTCAGCATCGAGAACACCGGCGAGGTCCTCCCGGCGGAGCTGGTCTCGACCCTCACCGAGCCGTTCCGGCGCGGCACCGAGCGGATCCGCCAGGACCACGCGGGCGTCGGCCTGGGCCTGGCCATCGTCAAGAGCATCACCGAGGCGCACGACGGAACCCTCTCCGTCGTCCCGCGTCCCGGAGGCGGCCTCCACGTCACGGTGCGGCTGCCGGCCGCGCCGCCGCACACCGTCAACGGGTGATCCCGGCGTCGGCGAGGGGTCCGGCAGCCCCCGCCCCCGCGCGCCGGGGCGCGGGAGGGGGGCGTGGGCTCACTCCTTCGGGGACTCCGGCTCCTCGGCGAAGTTCACCCGCTTGAACTGCTTGTTCATCGACTTGGCCAGGAACCAGGTGGCCACGCCGAGGGCGGCGAAGACGACGAAGCCGAGGAGGCCGGGGGTGACCTTGGCGTCGTCCACGGCGAGCTCGACGGCGAGGTGGGTGAGGTTCACGGGGGCACTCATATC
>NZ_BAAAKJ010000162.1:11867-14223 GCF_039527695.1 Kitasatospora putterlickiae | reverse complement strand
CGCGGAGCCGGGCCGTCGGGGGGTGGTTCAGTCCCGCGTGTCGGCCGACTCGGCCGTCAGGCTGGGGGTCCGCAGGCCGGCGAACAGGTCGTCCTCCGGCAGGTCCACGTCGACCAGGGTACGGGCGAGCTCGTAGTCCTCGGTGGGCCACACCTCGCGCTGGACCTCCAGCGGGACGCGGAACCACGGGCCGTCCGGGTCGATCTGGGTGGCGTGCGCGATCAGCGCGCGGTCCCGGGTCTCGAACCAGTCGTCGCAGCGCACCCGGGTGGTGATCTCGCGCTCCTGGCGGCCGCTCTTCTCCCAGCCGGCGATCCACTCGCCGTAGGGGGACTCGTGGCCGTTGTCGGAGAGGTACTTGTGCAGGGCGCGGATCCGGCCCATCGGGAAGCCGTGGTTGTAGTACAGCTTCAGCGGCTGCCAGGGCTCGCCGGCCTCGGGGTAGGCGTCGGGGTCGCCCGCGGCGTCGAAGGCCACCATGGTGATCTTGTGGGTCATGATGTGGTCAGGGTGCGGGTAGCCGCCGTTCTCGTCGTAGGTCGTGATGACCTGCGGCTTGAACTCCCGGATCAGGCGGACCAGCGGTTCGGCCGCCTCCTTGACGTCCTCCAGCGCGAAGCAGCCCTCGGGCAGCGGGGGCAGCGGGTCGCCCTCCGGCAGGCCCGAGTCCACGAAGCCCAGCCAGGCCTGCTTGATCCCGAGGATCGCGCGGGCCTCGTCCATCTCCTTGCGCCGGACCTCGTGGATGTTCTCCTCGATCTCCGGCTTGCCCTGCAGTTTCGGGTTGAGGACCGAACCGCGTTCCCCCCCGGTGCAGGTGGCCACCAGCACGTCCACCCCCTGGTCGACGTACATGGCCATGGTCGCCGCGCCCTTGCTGGACTCGTCGTCCGGGTGGGCGTGCACCGCCATCAGTCGCAACTGCTCAGTCAACGCGTGCGTTCCTTCCACAAATGTCGGGCGTACCGCGCAAGCCGGTCTGCCCACCGTCTGAGCCGCTATCGGGGCCCCGTCACCGCGGGACCGGCCGCCGCGCGGGGCGCCGACACGGCCGAGCCCGCCCCCGCCGGACCGGCCGCGGGCGTGCCCCTCCTATAGTGACGGACTGGAGGAGCACCGCATTCCCCCGCACCACCCGCGCGGCCCCCTCCCCACGAGAGGACTGAGCCCCATGAGCGCTGGCACCAGGACCCCGCAGCTGCCCGAGGACCGCTACGGGCGCCGCGGCGACCGCGAGAACGACCGCCGCCTCAAGGCGGCCGGCGCGGTCTGCGGGGTGCTGCTCCTGGGCCTGGTCGCCTGGCTCGGCGGTTCCTACCTGATCCGCGAGACGAAGATCAACGGCACCGTGCCGGCCTTCCAGGCGCTCTCCGACACCGAGCTCCAGCTCCACCTGGCGGTGCGCAAGAGCGACGGCACGGCCGGCAGCTGCACCGTCCGCTCGCAGGCCGAGAACGGCGCCGTGGTCGGGGTGGCCGATTTCCCCGTCCCGGCCGAGGGCTCCGAGTACGACGCGGTGGTGAGCCTGCGGACCACCGCCCGCGGCACCACCGCCGAGCTGCTGGGCTGTACTCCCAAGTAACCCCGCCCCAGGCATATCCGCTCGGGAGAACGGGCATCCGTAGAGGAGCCCGTCCCGCCGATCCCGTACACCTTGGCGCAACGTCGTCGTCAATGGCAGGCCAACGACCCTCCCGATTGTCGGCGGGAGTTGTTAGGCTCGTGGTTTCGCCCCTTCCGCACCAGCTGGTACGGGAGCGGGCGTTGCTTTGTAGTTAAGACCGATATCGGCACCACCCGACACGCTGACGACTCACACCCTCAGCACAGCCCCAGCACCTACGAGGAGCACCCGTGACCCAGACCAGCGAGAACGTGACCTGGCTCACTCAGTCCGGCTACGACCAGCTCAAGGCCGAGCTGGATCACCTGACCGGCCCCTGGCGGATCGAGATCGCGCAGAAGATCGAGGCCGCGCGCGAGGAGGGTGACCTCAAGGAGAACGCCGGCTATCACGCCGCCAAGGAGGAGCAGGGCAAGTACGAGCTGCGGATCCGCCAGCTCACCCAGATCCTGGAGCGCGCCAAGGTCGGCGAGGCCCCGGCGGACTCGGGTGTGGTGGCCCCGGGCATGGTCGTCACGGTCGCCTTCGACGGCGACGAGGACGACACCATGAAGTTCCTGCTGGGCTCGCGCGAGGTCGGAGAGGACGACCTGGACATCTACTCGCCGCAGTCGCCGCTCGGCCGCGCGATCGACGGCAGGACGATCGGCGACGAGGCGACCTACGAGCTGCCGAACGGCAAGCAGGCCATGGTCAGGATCATCGAGGTCAAGCCCTACTCCGGCTGATCCC
>NZ_BAAAKJ010000162.1:0-11837 GCF_039527695.1 Kitasatospora putterlickiae | reverse complement strand
CCGGGGCCGCCTTCGCGTGCCACGGGCCGGCTCAGCCGGCCGAGGAGCGGTACTTGCGCACCGCCAGCCAGGAGAACACCGCGGTGATCACCACCGACCAGAGCACCGACACCAGCTCGGCGTGCTGCATCGGCCACACGTCGTCCACCGGGCCCACCTGGTTGCCGAACAGGTTGCGGCAGGCCTGCACGGTGGCGCTGAACGGGTTCCAGTAGGCGATCCCCTGCAGCCAGCCCGGCATCGAGCTGACCGGCACGAAGGCGTTGGAGATGAAGGTCAGCGGGAAGAGCCAGATCAGCCCGGCCGAGGTGGCCGCCTCCGGACTGCGCACCGAGAGGCCGATCAGCGCACCGATCCAGGAGAAGGCGTAGCCGAGCAGGAGCAGCAGCCCGAACGCGGCCAGCGCGGACAGCAGCCCCTCGTGGATCCGCCAGCCGACCAGCAGCGCCACCAGGGCCAGCACCACCAGGGTGAACGCGGTCTGGCAGAGGTCGGCCAGGGTGCGGCCGACCAGCACCGCCGAGCGGGCCATCGGCAGCGAGCGGAACCGGTCGACCAGCCCCTTGGACATGTCCTCGGCGATGCCCGCCGAGGCGCCGGCCACCGCGAAGGTGACGGTCTGGGCGAAGATGCCCGCCATCAGGAACTGGATGTACGCCGAGGAGCTGGACTGCGCCCCCGGGATCTTGATCGCGCCGCCCATCACGTACGAGAACAGCAGCACGAACATGACCGGCTGCATCAGGCCGAACACCACGATCTCGGGTATCCGGGTCATCCGGCGCAGGTTGCGCTTGGCGACCACCCAGGAGTCGTGCAGGACGGCGTCCGCCCCCCGGCGCTGCTTGGGTACCGCCCCGCCGATGGCGTGCTCGGTGGCCGTGGCCATCTCAGCGCTCCTTCCCGGCCGCGACGGCCTGCTTGTCGGCGCCGGAGCGGCCGCCCCGCCCGCGTCCCTTGCCCCCGGCGCCGTTCTCCTCGGCCTCGGCCTCGGTGTGGTGGCCGGTGAGCGAGAGGAAGACGTCGTCCAGGGTCGGCCGGCGCAGGCCGATGTCGTCGATCCCGATCGAGCGGGAGTCCAGCTCGCGGATCACGTCCGCGAGCACCCGGGCGCCGCCGCTGACCGGGACGGTGATCCGCCGGGTGTTCTTCTCCACCGCCGGCTCGCCGAGCGCGTAGGCGGACAGCGCCGCGACCGCGTCGCCGACCAGGTCGGGCCGCTGCACCACGACCTCGATCCGCTCGCCGCCGATCTGCGCCTTGAGCTGGTCGGCGGTGCCGCGCGCGATCACCTTGCCGTGGTCGACCACCGCGATGTCGTGGGCGAGCCGGTCGGCCTCCTCCAGGTACTGGGTGGTGAGCAGCAGCGTGGTGCCCTGCTCGACCAGGGTCTCGATGACCTCCCACAGCGCGAGCCGGTTGCGCGGGTCGAGGCCGGTGGTGGGCTCGTCCAGGAACATCACCGGCGGGCGGACGACCAGGGCGGCGGCGAGGTCGAGGCGCCGGCGCATGCCGCCCGAGTAGGTCTTGGCGGTGCGGTCCTTGGCCTCGGTGAGGTTGAACCACTCCAGCAGTTCGAGCGCCCGGGCCTTCGCCTCGCGCACGGGCATCTGGTACAGCTCGCCGACCATCTGGAGGTTCTCGAAGCCGGTGAGGTACTCGTCGACCGCCGCGTACTGGCCGGAGAGGCCGATCAGGCTGCGCACCTGGTTCGGGTGCTTGAGGACGTCGACGCCGGCCACCGTCGCGCGGCCGGAGTCGGGCTGGAGCAGGGTGGTGAGGACGCGCACGGTGGTGGTCTTGCCGGCACCGTTCGGGCCGAGCAGCCCGAGCACGGTGCCCTCGGGGACGTCGAGGCTGACGCCGTCCAGGGCTCGTACGTCGCCGAACGTCTTGACCAGGTTCTCGGCTTGGATGGCTGGCGCCATGGGCCTGCCTCATCTCCTCGGGGAAAATGGACATGCGTGGTCTGTCCCACTTTGCCCCCAATGCGGGCGGGCGGGCGACTCGTTTTCGCCGCCGCGGCGGGATGACGCGATGTATCGCGAGTCTGGCATCCGCGATATATCGCGTCAAGGAATTAAAACGCCCGCCCGGGCGTCCCGCTACCGGGAGACCACGTACCCCGCGCCCCGCAGCTCGCCGAGCACCGCCGCGCAGTGCTCCGGCCCCTTGGTCTCCAGGTGCAGGTCCACCTCCACCTCGGTCAGCCCCAGCTGCGGATCGACCCGCACGTGCGCCACGTCCAGTACATTGGCGTCCACCCTGGTCAGCACCCCCAGCAGGCCCGCCAGCGCGCCCGGCCGGTCCGCCAGCCGCACCCGCAGCGAGAGGTAGCGCCCGGCCGCCGCCAGGCCGTGCCGCAGCACCCGCTGCATCAGCTGCGGGTCGATGTTGCCGCCGGACAGCACCGCCACCACCGGCCCCTCGAAGGAGTCCGGCCGCTCCAGCAGCGCCGCGACCGGGGCCGCCCCTGCCGGCTCCACCACCAGCTTCAGCCGCTCCAGCCCCAGCAGCAGGGCCCGGGACAGCGAGTCCTCGGAGACCGTCCGGACACCGTCCGCCAGCGTGCTGACGATCTCGAACGGGACGTCCCCGGGCCGGCCGACCATGATCCCGTCCGCCATGGTGGCGAACCGTTCCAGCGAGACCGGGTGCCCGGCCGCCAGCGAGGGCGGGTACGCGGCCGCGGCCGCCGCCTGCACCCCCACCACCCGCACGTCCGGCCGCAGCGGCTTGACCGCCGCCGCGATCCCGGCCAGCAGGCCGCCGCCGCCCACCCCGACCAGGATGGTCCGCACCTCGGGGCACTGCTCCAGGATCTCCAGCCCGACGGTGGCCTGCCCGATCACCACGTCCCGGTGGTCGAACGGGTGGATGAACACCGCGCCGCCCGCCTCCGCGTACCGCTGCGCCGCCTGCAGCGCCTCGTCGACGGTCGCCCCGTGCAGCCGCACCTCGGCGCCGTACTCCCGGGTCGCCGCGATCTTCGGCAGCGGCGCGGACACCGGCATGAAGACGGTCGAGCGCACCCCGAGCAGCGAGGCGGCCAGCGCCACCCCCTGGGCGTGGTTCCCCGCGCTCGCCGCGACCACCCCGCCCGCCCGCTGCACCGGGGAGAGGCCCGCGATCCTCACGTACGCCCCGCGCAGCTTGAACGAACCGGTGCGCTGGAGGTTCTCGCACTTCAGGTGGACCGGCGCGCCGACCAGCGCGGAGAGGTGGCGGCTGCCCTCCATCGGCGTCACCCGGGCGACCCCGGCGAGCATCTTCTGGGCGCCGCGGACATCGTCGAGGGTGATCGGCCAGCTGTGCATGACAGCAGCCTAGGGCGTCATGACACCTGGTTCAGGGACGTCGGCCCTGTTCCCGGGCCCGCCCGGCCCGCGTACGCTGCTGCTCCTGAGCCTTCCTCACCGCACGACGATCGTGAGCCGCGATGACGACGACCTCGCCCCAGGCCACCGACCTCACCGACCCCGTGCACACCCAACTGCAGTACCAGCTGGCCGTGTTCGCCCGCCGCATGGAACAGGTCCGCGGATCCGACGGGGTGGCCGCCCTGGTCCGGGCCGCCTACCTGCTGCTCGAACGGCTGGAGCGGCTCGGCCCCGCCAACGTCAAGGCGCTGGCCGACGCGCTGGCCGTCGACTCCTCCACCGTCACCCGGCAGGTCGCCCCGCTGGTCTCGGCCGGCCTGGTCGGCCGGGTGCAGGACCCGGCCGACCGGCGCGCCGTCCGGCTCGCGCTGACCCCGCTCGGCGCCGGCCGGCTGGCCGAAGTACGGGCCGGGAGAACCGAGTTGACCCGCCGGCTGGTCGCCGGCTGGCCGCCCGAGGAGCAGCGGGCGTTCTGCGCCCTGCTGGCCCGCTTCAACCACTCCATGGAGGAGTACACGGCGGGCCGGCAGGGCGCCGGCGGCGCGTAGGGCGCGCGCCACCGGCGCGTGGGCTCAGCCCAGCGCCTGCTTGAGGTCGGCCAGCAGGTCGTCGATCGACTCGATGCCGACGGAGACGCGCACCAGGTCGGCCGGCACCTCCAGCGCGGAACCCGCCACCGAGGCGTGGGTCATCCGGCCCGGGTGCTCGATCAGCGACTCCACGCCGCCCAGCGACTCGCCGAGGGTGAACAGCTCGGCCCGGTCGCAGACCTCGACCGCCGCCTCCTCGCCGCCGTTCACCCGGAACGACACCATGCCGCCGAAGGCCTTCATCTGCTTGGCGGCGATGTCGTGGCCGGGGTGCTCGGGCAGGCCCGGGTACAGCACCTGGCTGACCTTGGGGTGGCCCGCCAGCAGCTCCGCGACCTTCTCGGCGTTCGAGCTGTGCCGGTCCATCCGCACGCCGAGGGTCTTGATGCCGCGCAGCACCAGCCAGGCGTCGAACGGGCCGGAGACCGCGCCCATCGCGTTCTGGTGGTAGGCGACCTCCTCGCCGAGGCCCGCCTCGGCGATCACCAGGGCGCCGCCGACCACGTCCGAGTGGCCGCCCATGTACTTGGTGGTCGAGTGCACGACCACGTCGGCGCCGAGCGCGATCGGCTGCTGCAGGTAGGGGCTGGCGAAGGTGTTGTCGACCACCAGCAGCGCGCCCGCGCCGTGCGCGATCTCGGCCAGCGCGGCCAGGTCGGTGATGCCCAGCAGCGGGTTGGACGGGGTCTCCACCCAGACCGCGCGGGTGTTGGGCCGCAGCGCCTCGCGGACGGTCGCGAGGTCCTGGGTGTTGGCCACCGAGAACTCGACGCCCCAGCGGGTCAGCACCTTGGCGAACAGCCGGAAGGTGCCGCCGTAGGCGTCGTTGGGGATCACGATGTGGTCGCCCGGCTTGAGGATCGTGCGCAGCAGGGTGTCCTCGGCGGCGAGCCCGGAGGCGAAGGCGAGGCCGCGGGCGCCGCCCTCCAGCGCGGCGAGGCACTCCTCCAGCGCGGTGCGGGTCGGGTTGGCGCTGCGGCTGTACTCGTAACCGCCCCGCAGGCCGCCCACCCCGTCCTGCTTGTAGGTGGACACCTGGTAGATCGGCGTGACGACGGCCCCGGTCTGGGGGTCTGCTTCCTGACCCGCGTGGATGGCGAGGGTCTCGAAGCCGTGGGGAAGCTGGTGCTCGGTCATGCTCCGAGCGTAGTCGGCGAACCGCCGGCCGCCGCCCGGAAGACACCGGCCGGTCGCGCGGGCGCCGCCGGGCACCCGGAATCCCCGGGTGCCCGGCCGCGTTGGAACGTCCGCAACCCTCCCCGATCCGTTGGAGCAGGCCGTGCTGTTCAACCGCCACAAGACCTCGCTCGTCCCCGCCGACCAGGCGCTGCCCGGCCGCCCGGCCCCGGCGTTCACGCTGCGTGAGCCGCACACCGTGCTCGGTCACCCGCTGACCGGCCCGTACCCCGACGGTCTTGAGGTCGCGGACTTCGGGCTGGGCTGCTTCTGGGGCGCCGAGCGGACGTTCTGGCGGCTTCCCGGCGTCTGGACGACGCTGGTCGGCTACCAGGGCGGCCACACCCCGAACCCGACGTACGAGGAGGTGTGCAGCGGCCTGACCGGGCACACCGAGGCGGTCCGGGTGGTGTACGACCCCGCGGTGGTCTCCTACGAGCGGCTGCTGAAGACCTTCTGGGAGGCGCACGACCCGACGCAGGGCAACCGCCAGGGCAACGACGTGGGCACCCAGTACCGCTCCGCGGTCTACACCCACTCCCCGGCCCAGGCCGCCGCCGCGACCGCCACCCGGGACGCCTTCCAGCCGGCCCTCACCGCGCTCGGCCTCGGCCCGGTCACCACCGAGATCGCCCCGGCCGGCCCGTTCTACCCCGCCGAGCCCTACCACCAGCAGTACCTGTCGGACGCCAAGAACCCGAACGGCTACTGCGGCCTCGGCGGCACCGGCGCCAGCTGCCCGATCGGGGTGGCCCGGACGGACGCCTAGGCCCGGCCGGCCGGGTCCGTCGTCACGGAGGGTTCCCGACCCGGGCCCGGCGGGCGCAGACTGGAAGGACCGGTTGGGCGGCCGCGTCACCCGTCCCTGGTGGCGGGGCCGCCCCTGTCCCGAGGAGCACCTCATGGCCGGTCTCATCCGCAGGAACTTCGACACCGATCCCGAGGAGGTCCGCCCCTTCGAGGCGGACAAGGGCGAGTTGCGCCTGGTCAACCTGGACGGCGGGGCCGTCGGACGGGCGGTGTTCCAGCCCGGCTGGCAGTGGTCCGAGCACATCAAGCCGCTCGCCGGAACGGACAGCTGCCAGTCGGCCCACGTCGGCTACGTCGTCTCCGGACGGATGAAGGTCGTCATGGACGACGGCGAGGAGGACGAGTTCGGCCCCGGCGACTTCATGGTCTGCCCGCCCGGCCACGACGCCTGGGTGGTCGGCGACGAGCCGGTGGTCGCCCTGGACTGGCAGGGCTTCGGCGACTACGCCAAGCGTTCCTGAGCACCCGGCCGGCGGTGGTCAGCCCCGCCGGACCTCGTGCTGGAAGCACCCGAACTCCACCGCGCGCACGTGCAGCACGGCCACCTGCGGGTCGGCGAGCAGCCGCGCCGCGACCGCCTCCGCGGTCTCCGGCCCGACCAGCTCGCCGCCGAGGATGCGCCCCCGCCGGTCGTACGCGCGCAGCACCCGCCGGCCGCCGTGGAAGCCCTCCGGCCAGCCCTGGCCGGCCGGACCGGCGCACGGCCCGTCGTGCACGAAGACCGGGCCGACCTCGTCGTACGGCCCGGGTTCGGCACCGGTCTCGGCGGCCCAGCGGCGCAGCGGCGCGTAGCCCACCAGGGCGATCCGGTCACCGGCCCGCGCCCTGGTCAGGCAGCAGCGCAGCGGGGCGCCACCGGTCTCGTCGACGGAACGGACCGGCTCACGGCCGGCGTCGTCGCGCACCAGCAGGGCGCCGTGCACGACGGGGTCGATCGCACGGACGGTCAGGACGGACGGAGCGGTGGAGGTTGTCGTCATGCCCCCACCCTGCCCCCGCGGCCACCGGAGGACCGGCGGAATTCGGCCGTCGCGCTCGACACCGGCCCGCCCGGGTCCGGGCCCGAGTCGGGCTAGGACGACACCGTGCCGCCGGCGGGCACGGCGCCGCCGCCCCCGGGATCCGTCAGATCGCGCTGCCGGCCTTCCACTCGGCCCAGCCCATGTTCCAGCCGTTGAGGCCGTTGGACGGCGCCACGGTCTTGTCGCCGGAGTTCGCGACCTCGACCACGTCGCCGATCATCGAGCTCTTGAAGAACTTGTAGCCGTCCGCGCTCGCGTCCTGGCCGCCCTTGACGTCGCGCAGGCCGACGCAGCCGTGGCTGGTGTTCTGGCTGCCGAAGGTCGACGCCGGGGACCAGTAGTTGCCGTGGATGAAGGTGCCGGAGGTGCTGAGCCGCTGGGCGTGCGGCACGTCCGGGATGTCGTACTCGCTGCCGAGACCGACCGTCTGCGAGTTCATCCGGGTCTGCTGGTACTGCTCGGTGATCACCATCTTGCCGCCCCAGGTGCGGAACTCGGGCGAGCCGCCGGAGATCGCGTAGACCGCGCTGACCTGGCCGTCCGTGGTGACGGTGAGCTTCTTGGCCGCGAGGTCGGCGACGCTGGTCTGCGCGCGGCCGATGGTGAAGCGGACGTCCTTGGACTGGGTGCCGTAGACGCCCTTCGCCCCCTGGACGTCCTTCAGCCGGAGCTTGACGGTCACCTTGGTGCCCTTGGCCCAGTAGTGCTGCGGCCGGAAGTCGAGGCGGGTGCTGGAGAACCAGTGCCCGACGATCTCGACGCCCGGCTCGGCTATCACGGTGATCGCCTGCTGGACGGCCTTGCGGTCGGTGACCGCCTTGCTGAAGTTGATCGAGACGGGCATGCCGACGCCGACGACCGAGCCGTCCTCGGGGGTGAAGTAGCCGACGAAGGTGTTGGCCGGGGTCGCCGTGGTGAAGACGGCGTTGGCGTCGGCCTCCAGCTTCTCCTTGTCGAAGGCGACCGCGGCCACCGTGTACTTGGTGCCGCTGGCCGGGGCGGCGGCGGAGGTCCACAGGGTGCCGTCGGCGGACAGCTCGCCGGCCAGCGCCTTGCCGGTGGAGTCGGCGACCTTGACCGTGCTGAAGGTGCCGCCGGCGACGGCGACCCGGACCGGCTCGCTGAAGCTGGCGGCGGTGGCGCCGTCGGCCGGGGTGACGGTGATCACGGCGGCGGAGGTCTTCGGGGTCGGGGTGCTGGTGGCGCTGGGCGTGGGCTGCGCGCCGCCGGTGGCCGTGCCTCCGGTGCCGCCGGCGTCACTGGTACCGCTGCCGCCGGTACCGCCGCTGCCGCCTGTGCCACCGGCGCCGGCCTCGGCGCTCTTGTTGTCGTTGCAGGCCGCCAGCAGCAGGACCGGTGCGCCGATCAGGCCCGCCAGTACGCCACGCCGGCTCCAGCCGCTCCCGGCCGCTCGGCCCCGACCTTCCCGTGCCGTCACGTCGCCCACTCCCTGCTGATCAATCGGGCATTACGGAGACAGAAACGCAATCCGTGCGTTCACGGTTCCATCACCAACGGCTTGCGATCGTACGAGAATCCGAAACACGGCGCCAAATATGGACAAATGCCCGGCCCGCGGACGGCGGACCGGGCATTCACGGGCTGTGACGGACACGCCCTACTCGGCCGACTCCTCCACCGCGTACTCGTCCCACTCGTCACCCTCCGGGTCGAAGTCGGTCTTCACCGACTCCCAGGTCGCCGAGGCGAGCTCGACCCCGGGGACGTCGCCGAGCAGCGCCACCGGGTCGATGAAGTGCGCGAGCGAGCCCGACGGGTCCACCTCGATGGCGTCGACGGACTGCGCGCGCTCCTCGTCGTCCAGGTACGCGTCCTCGGCCACCTGCTGGAGGGCCGCCGCCTTGAGGGCGCCCTCGTCGGTGATCTCGGCGATGAGCTCGATGCTGAGCCGGACGTAGCGCGGGGTGTCCTGGCCGGTCGTGTCAGTGCTGGTCATGGCAGTGAGACTACGGGACGACGGCCGTGACAAGAGCATGGAACGTAGGCGGGGCCGACCCTCCAGGGAGAGGTCGGCCCCACCGTCTCCGCCGGCTCCCCCACCCGGGAGCCGCGGAGACGCGCCAAGCGGCGCGGTTCGCCCGGGGAGCCGCCACACCCTGGCAGCCAGCCGGAGCCGGACAGGGGCGGGACGACGGCGTCTCCACGGGCGGGGACACCACCGGCCGGATCAAGGACCGGCCGTCGGGGTCCGAGACGGGCCGTGCCGCCGGGGAGCCGCTCCCGCCGGTCACCGCCGTCTCGCTCGGCGTCTTGCCGTGAGCACAACGATGGCGCAGCCGTGTTAAGCCCGTGCTGCACGCGGATGACGCCGGTGTACCAGTTCGCCCGGGAACGGGGCCCGGGGCCCCGCGGGTCCTCAGCCGCCGGGTCGGGGTCGGCGGCTGGCCCGGCCTCAGTGCCTCAGCGCCTTAGCGCCTTAGCGCCTTAGCGCCTCAGTGCCCGGCGCGGCTGCCGGTCAGGAAGCCCAGCAGGTCCTGGCGGGTGACGATGCCCTGCGGCTTGCCCTCCACCAGCACCACCGCGGCGTCGGCCTTCTCCAGCACCGCCATCAGGTTGGTGACGGTCTCGCCCGAGCCGACCACCGGCAGCGGCTTGGACATCACCTTGTCCAGCGTGTCGGTGAGCTGGATGTCACCCGCGAAGACGCCTTCCAGCAGCAGCTTCTCCACCACCGAGCCGATCACCTCGCCGGCCATGATGTCCGGGTGGCCGGCGCCCGGCGAGACCACCGGCATCTGCGAGACGCCGTACTCGCGCAGCACCCGGACCGCCTCGGCGACCGTCTCGTTGGGGTGCATGTGGACGAACTGCGGGATGCCCTCGTGCTCGATGGCGTCCTTGCGGGCCAGCACCTCGCCGATGTGCGCCTCGTCGGTGGCGGACGGCAGGAAGCCGTAGTCGGCCATCCAGTCGTCGTTGAAGATCTTCGACAGGTAGCCGCGGCCGCCGTCCGGCAGCAGCACCACGACGACGTCGTCCGGACCGAGCCCGCGGGCCACCTCCAGCGCGGCGACGACCGCCATGCCGCAGGAGCCGCCGACCAGCAGGCCCTCCTCCTTCGCCAGGCGGCGGGTCATCTGGAAGGAGTCCTTGTCGGAGACGGCGACGATGCCGTCCGCGACGGTGCGGTCGTAGGCGGTCGGCCAGAAGTCCTCGCCGACGCCCTCGACCAGGTACGGCCGGCCGGTGCCGCCCGAGTAGACCGAGCCCTCCGGGTCGGCGCCGATCACCTTGACCTTGCCGCCGGAGACCTCCTTCAGGTAGTTGCCGGTGCCGGAGATGGTGCCGCCGGTGCCGACGCCCGCCACGAAGTGGGTGATCCGGCCCTCGGTCTGCTCCCACAGCTCGGGGCCGGTGGAGTGGTAGTGCGAGGCCGGGTTCTCCGGGTTGGAGTACTGGTCCGGCTTCCAGGCGTTCGGGGTCTCGCGGACCAGGCGGTCGGAGACGTTGTAGTACGAGTCCGGGTGCTCGGGGGCGACGGCGGTCGGGCAGACGACCACCTCGGCGCCGTAGGCGCGGAGCGTGTTGATCTTGTCGGTGGAGACCTTGTCAGGACAGACGAAGACGCACTTGTAGCCCTTCTGCTGGGCCACGATCGCCAGGCCGACACCGGTGTTGCCGGAGGTCGGCTCGACGATGGTGCCGCCCGGCTTGAGGGCGCCGGAGGCCTCGGCGGCCTCGATCATGCGCATCGCGATGCGGTCCTTCACCGAGCCGCCGGGGTTGAAGTACTCGACCTTGGCGAGCACGGTCGCGCTGATCCCCTCGGCGACCTTGTTCAGCTTGACCAGCGGGGTGTTGCCGACCAGGTCGATGATCGAGTTGTGGTACCGCACGGGGGGTCCTCCCGGTCTGTGGGCGATGCAGTGGCGCTTTCGGTACTGCAAAGCCTAGGCCGTACCACGCGCCCCGGAGGGCTCTCGCGCCCCACGAACGGACCACCCCCGTCGTAGGCCGGGGCGATCGCGGGTACTAGGGGTGTACACGCATCGGGAGCGGCCCTTCACCGGGTGGCACGAGGACGCGAAGGGGGCACCGGATGCCGACGGCACAGGAGTCCCGGGCCCGGGTGGCCCGCCGGATCGCCACCGCGGCCGCTTACGGCGGCGGCGGGCTCGGCGTGCTGGGCGTGGGCCTGGTGGGCCTGCTGCTGACCGAGAGCAAACTGGCGGTCCAGGCCATCGGCATCCTGGAGAGCGCCCCGCCGAAGGCCGACGGCGTCTACGGCGAGGCCTTCGCCGACACCGCCGCCGGGCCGCGGCCGCCGCTGGTGCTGGCCTTCCTCGGCGACTCCACCGCCGCGGGCCTGGGGGTGCTGCGGGCCCGGGAGACGCCGGGCGCGCTGCTCGCCGCCGGGCTCGCCTCGGTCGCCGAGCGTCCGGTCCGGCTGGTCAACGTGGCGTTCTCCGGCGGCCGCTCCGCCGACCTGGCCGGCCAGCTGGACCAGGCCCTGGAGCACCGCCCCGACATCGCCGTGATCATGGTCGGCGCCAACGACGTGACCCGGCACAGTCCGGCCCAGCTCGCCGTGCGCCAGCTCGGCGAGAGCGTCGCCGCGCTGCGCGCCACCGGCTGCCAGGTGGTGGTCGGCACCTGCCCGGACCTCGGGACGATCAAGCCGGTGCGCCCGCCGCTGCGCTGGGTGGCCCGCCGGCTGAGCCGCCAGCTGGCCGCCGCGCAGACCATCGCGGTGGTGGAGGCGGGCGGCCGGACGGTCTCGCTCGGCTCGCTGCTCGGGCCCGAGTTCGCGGCCCGTCCGGAGATGTTCGCCGCCGACCGCTACCACCCCTCGGCCCAGGGCTACGCGACGGCGGCGATGGCCGTACTGCCCTCGGTCT
>NZ_BAAAKJ010000161.1:521-12760 GCF_039527695.1 Kitasatospora putterlickiae | reverse complement strand
CCGGGCCCGCCGGCCCGGACGGTCACACCGGCCCGGGCGTCGTCGAGCTGATCGCCACCCTCACGCGACTGCTGGACGAGGAGCCGAGCGTCCGGGCGGCCGCCCGGCTCACCTGGGAGCAACCGGAGTCGGCCGGCAACTGGCACGCGGGCTGGAGTCCGGACCTGCGCGAGCGGCTGGCCCGCGAGCGGTCCGCCGCCCCCGCGGCCGGCCATCCGGACGAAGCCGTCCTCGACAGCGCGGACCTGGAGACCCTGGCCCACTGCCTGGTGGTCGGCTCCGAGGCGCTGCGGCGCGGAATCGTCCCCCTGGACGGTGGCGATCCGGCCGTCCGGGCGCAGGCCCGGCAGCGGCTCGGGCGGCTCTGGCGCCGCGCGGCGACCGGCCCGCCCGCCCCCGGCGTATGCCGCTGACCAGCAGGTTCACCCCCTCACCAGCAGTCAACCCACCGCCCGCACCGGCCGCTTGACGCCGGGGCGGGCGGTGCCGCGTTCCCCGGCCACCAGGCGCCAGGACTTGCCAAAACCGGTCCGGGGCCGGCACGGGACTCAAAAACAAAGAGATCGTTCGCTATTCTTTTGGGGACGGCACCTCACGGCACCACACGATCTCGGGGAGCTCACATGGACGCGCAACCCCTGTCACCGGCCGGCGAAGCCGCGGTCTCCCGGTTCGCCGAGCAGGTCTTCGCCCACCTGACCCGGATAGACCAGCGCCGCTGGGCCCGGACCTACCTGCAAGGACTGCTCGCGGCCCCCGGCCGCAAGTCCCTCTCCAACATGGCCGCGAGCCTGGCTCCCGGGCCGACCGCGGCCACCGCCTCGCTCTCGCTCCAGCAGTTCATCAACGGCAGCCCCTGGGACTGGCGCCCGGCCCGCCGGGTGCTGGCCCGCCTCGCCGCGGACGGCCGGGCCGGCCACACGGACGAGCCGGCCCGACCGGCCCCGCCGGTCCGCGCCTGGACGGCCACCCTGGCCGTCATCCCCAAGCGCGGCGACCAGGCGGTGGGCGTCCACCGCCGGTTCGTCCCGGACGCCGGACGCACCATCAAGTGCCAGGCCGCGCCGGGCCTGTTCGTCGCCACCGACCGCGACGCCGTCCCGGTGGACTGGTCGCTGCTGCTCGACCCGAGCTGGACGGACGACCCGGAGCGGCGCAGCCGCGCCCGGATCCCCGACGGCCTCGCGCCGTACGCGGCCGGCGAACTGCTGCTCGGGATGGTCGACCGGCTCAGCGCCGTCCTGCCGGTGGCCCCGCTGGTCGCCGACCTCGGCGTGGTGGACGAGCCGCTGCGGCTGGCCGGCGCGCTCGCCCGGCGCAAGGTCCCGTACCTGCTGGAGGTCCGCGGCGGCCAGACCGTCCGGCCGGTGGTGCAGGCCGCCACCGGCCGGCACGGGCGGACGGAGCAGGGCACCGTGACGGCCGAGTCGCTGTTCCCCCGCCGCCGCACGCGCACGCCGGGGGCACCGCGGCAGGTACTGCGCGGCGCACCCGTCCTGTTCGGCACGCCCGGCCCGAACGGCTCGCCCGCGCACCGGCTCTGGGCGCACGGGGGCGGGTCCGGGGGACCCCGGCGGTACTGGCTGACCAACCTGGTCGAGGACGCCCCGGGCGTGCTCGCGCTGCTGGACGCCGCCGCGGCCACCCGGGTCACCGTCGACCGGCTCGGGTCGGACTTCGGCCTGCTGGACTTCTCCGGCCGCTCGTTCACCGGCTGGCACCACCACATGACGCTGGTCTCGGCCGCGTACGCGATCGGCCGGCGCCTGCCCGGACGCGACCTGCCGGGACGTGACCTCCCGGGCCACGACCTCCCGGGCCACGACCTGCCCGGCCACAACCTGCCCGGACGCGCCCAGGAAATCATCCGGGAAAGCCTCCTGAATTCCGCCTGACAATACCCCGGGCGACTTGCCGAAGACGTCCGAATCGGATTGACCGAAATCCCCGCCAGGGTCGATGATTTCAATGTCGGCAAATTGGCCGGAAAGGCCCGAGGGAACTGGAAAGGAGGTGAGCACGATGAACACGGCAGCCGCCGAGGAGCCCCTGGTGGAGGCGTTGGAGACTTTCCCGGGAATTCTGGGAGAGCAGCTCTTCGCCTCGTTCGACCGGGCCGACTACCGGCTCAAGGCCGAGGAATACCTGAGGGGCCTCCTCGGCACGGCCGGCCGGAAATCCATCAGCAACATCGCCCGGACGCTCGGCGACCCGGGGGCGGTCCAGCGGCTGCACCACTTCATCCGCAACTCGCCCTGGGCCTGGGCCCCGGTCCGCGAGGCCCTGGCCGCCCGGCTGGTCGAGGCGTGCACCCCCCGCGCCTGGCTGGTCCGCCCGATGTTCATCCCGAAGTCCGGCACCCGCTCGGTCGGCGTCGGACGCCGGTTCGTCCCCGAGCTGGGACAGCTGGCCGGGGCCCAGCAGGCCGTCGGCCTCTGGTACCTGGCCCCCCGGCTCAACGCGCCGGTCGACTGGCAGCTCCAGCTGACGGACCCGCCCCACCGGGCCGTCCCGCCGCCTGACCGGCCGAGCCACCCCGCCGCGGCCTGCCCGACCGGGGACTCCCTGGAGCGCCAGGCCACGCTGCTCGGACCGCTCGCGGACCGGCTGCCGGCCACCGCCGCGGCCACCCTGATCTGGGACGGCTGCCCGGCCGAACCCGGCGGGCTGTTCGCGACCGGCCGGGAGCTCGGCCTGCGGGTGGCCGTCCGGGTCGACCCGACGACCCGGCTCACCCCGGTCACGGCCCCCACGCGTGACCGCGGCCGGGCCCTGCCCGCCTACCAGCTGTTCGCCTCCGCCGGCGCCCGCCGGCTGGCCGGAACCTCGGGCCCGCCCGGGGTCGAGGCGCACGTGGTCCGGGTCGCCCTGCCGGGCACCCCGGCCGAACTGCTCCTCTACGCGGAGTCCGGGACGCGCCCCACCGCGTTCTCCGGATTCTGGCTGACCGATTCCGAACCGGACCGGGCCGCCGAATTCCCCCGGTTGTTCCGCATGGCCGGCGGCGTCGAGGAGGACCGCACCGTCATTGGCGAACGGGTCGGCCTGCGCGATTTCGAAGGGCGTTCCTTCGAGGGCTGGCACCGGCACATGACGCTCGCCTCGGCGGCCTATGCCGCGGTGGCACTCGGCCGCCGCCCCACCCGATGAGAACCACGCCCGCACCGTGAATTCACCCATGCCTTCACAAGGGATAAGGACATGCTTGTCTTCGACAATTACCCGAGCGGCCTCACCTACAGCCAGTCGTCGAAATCCTGGCGGGTGCGCGCGGTCAAGCCGGTCGAGTACGAGGTGCGCGTCTGCGAGGGCGTCTTCGACCCCGCCAGCACCGCCCTGATCGAGCAGACCGCCGACGCCGCGGGCGGCAACCGCCGCTTCGTGGTCATCGACGCCGAGGTCGACCGCCTGCACGGCGAGCGGATCCGCCGCTACTTCGAGCACCACGGCGTCGACTACTTCCTCCAGGTGGTCCGCGCCGACGAGACGCTCAAGGAGTTCGAGACCGCGTCCGACATCGTGGTCGCGCTGGACTCCTTCGGCCTCGACCGCCGGCGCGAGCCGATGATCGTGATCGGCGGCGGCGTCCTCATGGACATCGTCTGCCTGGTCGCCAACCTCTACCGCCGCGGCACCCCGGTGGTGCGCGTGCCCACCACGCTGATCGGCCTGGTGGACGCCGGCGTCGGGGTGAAGACCGGCGTCAACTTCAACGGCCACAAGAACCGCCTGGGCACCTACTTCGCCCCGGTGCTCACCCTGCTCGACCGCTCCTTCCTGACCACCGTCGACCGCCGGCACATCGCCAACGGCATGGGCGAGATCCTGAAGATGGCGCTGATCAAGGACGTCCGGCTGTTCGAGCTGCTGGAGCAGCACGGCCCGGCGCTGATCGAGCGGAAGTTCCAGGACGACGGACGCGGCGGCGACCCGGCCGACGAGGTGCTGCGCCGCGCCATCCACGGCATGCTGGAGGAGCTCCAGCCGAACCTGTGGGAGGCGGAGCTGGAGCGGATCGTCGACTACGGCCACACCTTCTCCCCCACCCTGGAGATGCGCGCCCTGCCGGCCCTGCTGCACGGCGAGGCGGTCACCGTCGACATGGCGCTCACCACCCTGCTGGCCTGGCGCCGCGGCCTGGTCGACCTGGAGCAGCGCGACCGGATCCTCGCCGTCATGCGCGCGCTCGAACTGCCCAGCTGGAACGAGCTGCTGGACGCCGACCTGCTCGACGCCGCGCTCCAGGACACGATCCGCCACCGGGACGGCCAGCAGCGCCTGCCGCTGCCGGCGGGCATCGGCGACGCGGTCTTCGTCAACGACGTGACCCGCGAGGAGCTCGCCGTCGCGGTCGAGGACCTGCGGGTGCTCAACTCCCGGGAGCTCAGCCGTGTCTGACGCCTCCGCCCCCGCCGGCGTGCTGGTCGCGGACACCCGGGACGCCTCGGAGATCTACGGCGTGCACGGCGCCCCCGGCCTCACCTACTGGAAGGCGCTCGCCAGCCGGCAGCACCTGGAGGCCGAGGTCGAGGCGGTCGAGGTCGCCCGGATCCCGCCCGGCGGCCTGAGCGGCGAGCACCGCCACACCCGCACCGAGGAGATCTACTTCATCCTCCGCGGCCACGGCGAGTTCCTGGTGAACGGCGAGGTGCGGCCGGCCCGTCCCGGCTCGCTGCTGCTCACCGGGATCGGCACCGTGCACGGCCTGCGCAACACCGGCGCCCCCGCGGGCGTCACCGACCCCGGCTACGGCAGCGCCCCCGAGGGGCACCTGGAGTGGCTGGTCATCGAGATGCCGGCCCCGGCCACCTCCGAGGTGCTGCACGGGCTGGCCCCCGACGCCCCGACCGCCGAACTCACCGAGAGGAAGACCGAGACGATGCGGCTGCACGACCTGCGGGAGGAGAAGGCGGTCGACCCGGCCGGCGTCTTCACCGGTCCGCTGCGCCTGGTGGAGATCCGCGAGCTGGCGGACGGCGACGGCGCCGCGTTCAGCGCGCACACGAGCGAGCACACCGTCTTCGTGCTCACCGGGTCCGGCACGGCCACGGCCGGCGACACCGCGGTGGAGCTGACGGCCGGGACGGCGGTCACCCTGCCGTTCGGGGCGGAGGCGGTGATCACGGCCGGCGCGGGCGGCCTGGAGTTCTTCCACGCCGAGCTCGCCGTGCCCGAGCGGGGCCCGCGATGATCGTCAGCCGCGCCCTCCGCCCGGTGGACTGCGACCCGGCCGCCACCGGCCCCGACCGGCGGACCTGGTCCTGCCTGGCCCGCCGGGGCATGCTGCACAGCGAGACGGAGACCGTCGACCTCTGGCGGCTGCCCCCCGGCGAGCGGCTGGTCCACGACATCCGGGACGGCGTCGAGGAGGCCCTGTTCGTCCTCTCCGGCACCGGGACCGCCACCCGCGGCCCCGACGAACTGCCGCTGACCGAGGGCTCGCTGGTCCTCGCCCGGCACGACTCCGCGATCACCGTGACGGCTGGCCCCGAGGGCCTGCGCCTGCTCAGCACCCGCGTCCTGCCGCGCGCGCTGAGCACCGCCCTCCCGGCCCGCGTCCCCCAGCTCGACTGATCACCCGGCATCCGAACCCCTGAACCAGGAAGTGGGAAGAGTTCCATGCGCAATCTCAGTCGCCGCACGTTCGTGGCCGGTGCCGGGGCGACCATCGGCACCGCCACGGCGGGCGGGCTGCTCGTCCCGGCCGCCCGGGCGGCCGCGGAGGACGCCGGCGACGCGGCGTCCAGAACGGTCCGCAACGGGGACCTCATCACCGTCACCCCCGACCAGCCGCGCTACGTCGACCTGATATCCGGCTTCAACCCGCGCTGGGAGGCGCGACCGAGGGGCGTCCGGCTGCCGCGCACCACCGCCCAGGTGGTGCAGGCCGTCCAGGACGCGGCCGACAAGCGGCAACGGCTCACCATCCGCGGCGGCGGGCACTGCTACGAGGACTTCGTCTACAACTCCGAGGTCGAGGTCGTCGTCGACATGAACCTCATGGACGCGGTCACCTACGACCCCGGCCGCCGGGCGTTCGAGGTCGAGGCCGGCGCCACCCTGCTCAAGGTCTACCAGACCCTGTACGAGGGCTGGGGCGTCACCATCCCGGGCGGCGTCTGCTACGCGGTCGGCGTCGGCGGGCACGTCACCGGCGGCGGCTACGGCAACCTGTCCCGCAAGCACGGCCTGGTGGTCGACCACCTGTACGCGATCGAGGTGGTCACCCTCGGCGCCGACGGCCGGGCCCGGGCGATCGTCGCCACCCGCGAGCCGAACGACCCGCACCGCGACCTCTGGTGGGCCCACACCGGCGGTGGCGGCGGCAACTTCGGCGTGGTCACCCGGTACTGGTTCCGCTCGCCGGAGGCCACCGGCAGCGTCCCGTCCGACCAGTTGCCCAAGCCGCCGGCCGAGGTGCTGATCGCCATCCCGAGCTGGTCCTGGGAGAACATCACCCGCAGCGGCTTCGGCAACATGGTCCGCGCCTACGGCACCTGGTTCGAGCAGAACAGCGGCCCGGACTCGGTCTACACCGGCCTGACCAGCTGGCTGTTCCTGAACCACAAGGTCTCCGGCAGCCTGGTGCTGCTGCTCCAGGTCAACGGCGACGTGCCGCAGGCCGAGCAGCGCGCCAAGGACTTCGTCCAGGGGCTGAGCGACGCGCTCGGCGTGCCGCACACCGGCGACGTCGTCCGGCTGCCGTGGCTCAAGGCGGTCAAGTACCTCGGCACCATGGACGGCTCGCAGACCAACCCCCAGCTGCGGGCCGGCCACAAGTCGGCGTACATGAGGAAGGGCTTCCCGGAGAACCAGATCGCGGCGATCTGGAAGCACCTGACCCGCACCGACTACACCAACCCGAAGGGCGGCCTGGCCGTGGTCTCCTTCGGCGGACGGATCAACACCGTCGCCTCGGACGCCACCGCGCTCCCCCAGCGCGACGCGATCTTCAAGCTGCTGTACCAGACCTACTGGACCTCGCCGGCCGACGACGCCCCCAACACGGCCTGGCTGCAGGAGTTCTACCGCGAGGTGTACGCCGACACCGGCGGCGTCCCGGTCTCCAACCGGGTCACCGACGGGTGCTACGTCAACTACGCGGACCGCGACCTCGGCGACCCGCAGCAGAACACCTCGAACGTCCCGTGGAGCACGCTCTACTACAAGGACAACTACCCGAAGCTCCAGCGGGTCAAGCAGGCCTACGACCCCAAGGACTTCTTCCGGCACCGCCAGTCGATCCGGCTGCCCGGGAGCGTCCGGTGAGCGCCCCGACCGCCGGCTCCGGGCGGAACCTCTCCCGGTTGCCCTCGCTGACCGGCATGCGGTGGATCGCCGCGCTGCTGGTCTTCCTGACCCACGTGTCGGTGGCCAAGCCCTTCGACACCCCCGCGCTGAACGACTTCATGTCGGACTACCTCAGCCGGGCGGGCTTCCTGGGCGTCGGATTCTTCTTCGTGCTCAGCGGCTTCGTGCTCACCTGGTCCGCCCGCGAGGGCGACCGCCCCTCGGACTTCTACCGCCGCCGGCTGTTCAAGCTGTACCCCAACCACGCCGTCACCTGGCTGGTCGGGCTGCTGCTGATGGCCCGGGCCGGCGCCGAGCTGACCACCGCGGGGACGGTGCCCTCGCTGCTGCTGGTGCAGAGCTGGATCCCCTCCCTGGAGGTCATCGGCGGTACCAACGGCCCGAGTTGGTCGCTCGCCTGCGAGGTGCTGTTCTACCTGAGCTTCCCGGTGATCATGCCGCTGGTGCGGCGGATCCGGCCGGAGCGGCTCTGGCTCTGGGTGGGCGTGATGACGGCGGCGCTGTTCGCGCTGCCGCTGATCGCCCAGCTGCTGCCGGGCAGCCCCGACTCGCCCTGGCAGCCGCTCTCCTTCTGGCGGTACTGGTTCGTCTACTTCCTCCCGGCCGCCCGGCTGCCGGAGTTCGTGCTCGGCATCCTGCTGGCGCGGATCGTCCGGAGCGGGCGCTGGGTGGCCGTCGGCTGGCCGGTGGCGGCGCTGCTCACCGCCGCCGGGTACGCGCTGATGATCACGCTGCCGGACGCCTGGGGCATGGCCGCACCGACCGCGCTGCCGGTCGGGCTGCTGATCGCGGCGGTGGCCGCCAAGGACGCCGCCGGGGTGGGGACGCCGTTCGCCGGCCGGACCATGGTCTGGCTCGGCGAGGTCTCCTTCGCCTTCTACATGGTCCACTTCCTGGTCATCCAGTACGGACCGCTCGGCCTCGCGGCGACCGGATCGGCCGGCGCGAACACCTGGAGCACCCCCGGTGCCCTGGGGGTCATGGGGATCACCCTGGCGCTGAGCATCGGCTTCGGCTGGGCGCTGTACCGCCTGGTCGAGGTGCCGGTGATGCGTCGATGGGGTCGGTCCGCCAAGGCCGGGACCACGGGCACGTCCCGCACCGACGCGGCCGCTCCGGCCGCGGGCGCACGCTCCGAGGCCGCCCCGGCCCCGGTCGCGGGCACCGGGGCGGCACGCTAGACCGACGTGCCGGGCCGGCCTCCTCAGGCCGACACCAGCGCGTTCAGCTCGACCACTTCGGCCTCCCGCCGGGCCGCCGCGACGATCCCCGCCAACGCGGCCCGGCTGGCCCCGAGCGACAGCAACTGCTGATCGAGCAGGTCGAGCCGCTGTTCCAGAACCTCCAGCATGCAGGGGGCCACCGTGCCGTCGCCGCCCACGCAGGGCAGCACGTCCCGGATGGCGCTGGTGGAGAGCCCGGCCCCCAGCAGGGCCCGGATGTTGCGGACCACCGCCGGCGCGTCCTCGCCGTACCTGCGGTGCCCGCCCTCCGGACGACGGGCCTCCAACAGGCCCTGCTCCTCGTAGTACCGAAGGAGACGGACGCTGACCCCGGTCCGCGTCGCCAGCTCACCGATCCGCATGTGACACCCCTCACATCCCCTTGAATCTCACACGAATGGGAGATTGTACCGTGACCGGTATGACGAACACCGAGATCACCGCCCAGATCGACCGTCAGACCTTCGCCCTCGGCGGCGATCTGACGGTCCGCCGGATCGGCTACGGCACCATGCGCCTGGCCGACACCCCGGACATCAAGCCCACCGAGGCCGTCGTCTGGCACGCCCCGACCCCCCGCGCCGCCGCCCTGGACGTGCTGCGCGCCGCCGTCGAGAACGGCGTCCAGCTCATCGACACCGCCGACTCCTACGCCCTCGGCGGCAGCGAGGAGCTGATCGCCGAAGCCCTGCACCCGTACGCCCAGGACGTCGTCGTCGCCACCAAGGTCGGCATGACCCGCCCGAGCCCGTCCGAGTGGGTCCCGATCGGCCACCCCGCCTACATCCGCCAGCAGGCCGAGCTGAGCCTGCGCCGGCTGCGGGTCGAGCGGATCGACCTGCTCCAGCTGCACCGGATCGACCCCGAGGTGCCGCTGGCCGACCAGATCGGCGCGCTCAAGCAACTGCAGGACGAGGGCAAGGTCCGGCACATCGGCCTCTCCGAGGTCACCGTCGAGGAGCTGGAGCAGGCGCTGGAGATCGCCCCGATCGCCACCGTGCAGAACTGGTACAACCTGGCCACCCGCCAGCACGACGCGGTGGTCGACTTCACCGCCGAGCGCGGCATCGCGTTCATGCCGTTCTTCCCGATCGCCATCGGCGGCCACGCGGGCGAGGACAGCCCGGTCCTGGAGGTCGCCCGCGAGGTCGGCGCCACCCCGGCGCAGACCGCGCTCGCCTGGCTGCTGCACCGCTCGCCCAACATCCTGCCGATCCCGGGCACCACGTCCGGGAAGCACCTGGTGGAGAACCTGGGCGCGCTGGCCATCGAGCTGACCGACGAGCAGTACGCGCGCCTGGACGGCATCGCCGCCGCCGAGGCCGCCAAGGCCGCCGAGGCCGAGGCCACGGCGGGCGAGTGACCGGCGCCCCGCCCGGCGGCGTGCTCCGCCGGGCGGGCCGGGTCCCCCGACCGGAAAGGGCCCCCTCCCCCGTGGGGGCCCTTTCCCCTGCCGGGACCACCGCCCCGGCCTCACCGCTCCATCAGGCCCAGGTCCGTGACATCGGCGGCCAGCGCCTTGAGCAGTGAGCCGGCCCGCTTGTCGTCCGGACCGAGCGCGATCAGCCGGTTCATGACGTACGAGACGCCGAGGCCGACCCGGGGCCAGGCCTGGTTCGCCGAGCCGCCCCCGCCGTCGTGGCCGAAGGTCTCGCCGTCCGGGCCGGGCCGCTCGGCGGTCCGCAGCCGGTAGCCGCCCCCGCCGTACGCCATCACCACGTCGATCAGCTGGTCGGTCTTGCGGGCGTACACCCCGCGGGCCTCGTCCAGCAGGCGGCGGGAGAGCAGCAGCGGGCGGTCGTCCAGCGGCCGACGGGAGTCCTCGGCGAGGATGCCGTAGAAGGTCGAGAAGGCCCGGGCGGTGCCGCTGACGTTGATCGCCGGGATCAGCGCGGAACGGCGCTCCGGACGGCCCCAGACGCCCTCGTCGTCCGGGAACGGCTGGGGGTTCTGCCAGATCCGCTGGGTCAGCGGGTCCTCGCTGTGGAAGAAGCCGGTGAACTGGGGCAGGAAGTTCCTGCCGTAGGTGGTGCGGGCGAGCCGGGGCCAGTCGGCCGGGCCGGTGCCGTAGTGGATGTCGAGGTCCAGCGGGACGGCGATCTCCTCACGGAAGAACCGGTCCAGCGGGCGGCCGTCCACCCGGCGGACCAGCTCCCCGACGATCCAGCCGGCCGACAGCGGGCCGTACAGGATCCCGTCGGCGCGCGGGTCGCTCTCCAGCGGCTGGGCGGCGATCAACCCGGCCATCAGCAGCGGGTCGTTGGCGTCGTCCTGGGTGACCTGGGTCCAGGTGCCGGGCAGCCGGCCGGTGAAGGTGACCACCTGCCGGACGGTCACCGCGCCCTTGCCCTCGGCCGCGAACTCCGGCCAGTAGTGGGAGACCGGACGGTCCAGCTCGATCCCGCCCCGGTCGACCAGCTTCAGCAGCGCGGTCACGGTGACGCCCTTGCTGCCGGAGAAGATCGTTTGGAGGGTGTCCCGCTCCCAGCGGGTGCCGGTCAGGTGGTCGGCCGTTCCGCCCCAGAGGTCCACCAGGACCTCCCGGCCTCGGTGGACGGAGAACGCGGCGCCCAGGTCGTCCCGTTCGAGGAGGTTGCGCTCGAACTCCGCGCGGACCCGCTCGAACCCCGGGGCGGTGTACCCCGCGACGTGCGTCCCGGACGTCAGCGTGATCGCCATCTGAACCAACTCCGCTCGAATTCTTGCCGTGAAGGGAAACTGCGACGGGCCGACAGCAGAACACAAGGACCAGCGAGTCGTGAATCCCCGGCCCCCCGGTTTGGCACCTTGACAAAGTCCTCCGCCGTGAATTGCCAACCGGTCCTGCGGCGGCCCATTCTCGGATCAGCCGGCGAAACCCCGCCGGCCCGGGAACGGACGAAAGAGGATTCCCATGGCCAAGATTCCGGGCGCCCGGGCGGTGCACCACATCGCCTACACCGTGCCGGACCTCCAGCAGGCGGTCGACTTCTTCGTCGACGTCATCGGCGCCGAGCTCGCCTACCGGCTCGGCCCGGTCGAGGACCCGGAGACCGACTGGATGGCGCGCAAGCTCAACGTGGACCCGCGGGCCTCGGCGAACATCGCGATGCTCCGGCTCGGCCCCAACGCCAACCTGGAGCTCTTCGAGTACACCGCCCCCGTCCAGGACCGCGGGCAGCCCCGCAACAGCGACGTCGGCGGGCACCACTTCGCGATCTACGTGGACGACGTCGACAAGGCCGCCGACTACCTGCGGAGAGTCCCCGGCGTCACCATCCTCGGCGACCCCGAGACCATCGAGGACGGCCCGATCAAGGGCGACCGCTGGGTCTACTTCACCACCCCCTGGGGCATGAGTATGGAGCTCATCAACATGCCCGAGGGAATGCCGTACGAGGACGCCACCGAAACCCGCCTCTACCTCCCCACCGAGCACTGGCCGGAGAGCTGACGACAATGCCGCCGAACCGCCCGGAGAAAAGCCCTTCAAGTCGATTCGCCAACGAATCGACGAACCGTCTCGCATTCCTCTCGCTCGCCCTCGTCGCCTTTGTCGTCGGCACCTCGGAATTCGTCGTGGTCGGCATTCTCGGCCCGATCGCGGACGGCCTGGGAGCCGGGCTCGGCACGGCCGGACTGCTCGTCACCGGCTACGCCCTGGGCATCTCCCTCGGCGGACCGGCGCTCACCGCGCTCACCCTGCGGCTGCCGCGCCGCACCCTG
>NZ_BAAAKJ010000161.1:0-453 GCF_039527695.1 Kitasatospora putterlickiae | reverse complement strand
GTCCGGGGCCGGGGCGGCGGGGGCCGTGCCGGTGCCAGGGGTGTCGGCGAGCGCCGGGGCGGCGGCGGCCGGGAACATCGCCGTCCTGCTGGCCGCCCGCTGCGCGGCCGGGCTCGCCCACGGGGTGATCGTCGGTGCCGCCACCAGCGTGGCCGTCGCCCTGGCCGGCCCCGGCCGGCAGGGGCGGGCGATCTCGCTGGTCTTCGGCGGCATCTCGGTCGCCACCGTGCTCGGCGTCCCGCTCGGCACGCTGGTCGGGCAGTCGCTCGGCTGGCGGGCCGCGCTCACCGCCGTCGCCGTCCTCGGCGCGCTCGCCCTGCTCGCCGTCCGGCGGACGGTGCCACCGACCGCCGCGATGGGCGCCGCCAGTCTCGCCGGGCAGTTGCGCGGCGCGCTCTCCCGGCCCGTGCTCGCCGTGCTCGGCACCGCCGTGGTGCTGTTCACCGGGCAGTT
>NZ_BAAAKJ010000160.1:26969-35425 GCF_039527695.1 Kitasatospora putterlickiae | reverse complement strand
CGTCGGCGGCGTGCACGGCGGGCCGGCCGGGGTGGGCGGCGACGGCGGCGCGCAGCCGGGTCAGCGGATCGGCGGCGGCAGGGGCGGGGGCGATGACGGCCGGCTCCGCGAAGGTGGTCATGGCGGGGTACTCCTCCGTGAAAGGTGGGGTGAGAAGGGTCGGGGGGCCGTCAGACGCCGGCGGCCAGGCGGGCCAGGGCCGCCGCGTAGGTGTCCAGGAACTCCTCCGCCGTGGCGTCGTCGACCAGGGCCCGCTGGTGGTCCACGGCGAGCAGCACCCGTTGGGTGACGGGGTCCTGGATCAGCGAGGCGCCGAAGGTGAAGCTGTTCGGCTCGTGCCGGTAGGTGGGTTCGGTGCCGATCCGGCCGTCCTCGATGCGGGCCGAGCCGAGCCGGCCCAGGGCGTGGAAGCGCAGGTAGCCGAACTGGCTGTCGAGTGCGGTGTCGGCCATCATGCGGGCCAGCCGGGCGAACGGGACCCGGCGGTGCGGCATCATGTCGAGCTCCTCGCGGTGCACGTGCCGCACCAGCGCCGCCAGGTCCTCGCCGGGTTCGGCGACCAGTGGGACGGTGTTGAGGAAGAGCCCGTACACCTCGGTGCCGCCGAGCCGTTCGAGCCGGCCGTTCATCGCCAGCCCGGTGGTGACCCGGGGCCGCCCGGTGATGTGGGCGAGGGCGTACAGGTGGGCGGCGAGCGCGACGGACTTGACGGGGACGGCGAGCGCGTCGGCGACGGCGCGCAGCTGGCCGGGCGCGTCCGGCAGCACCCGTTCGACGGTGCGCGGCAGTTCGTGGACGTGCTCGCTGCCGGGCCAGAGCTGGCCGGTGGCGCCGTCGAGCCGCTGGTGCCAGTAGGCGAGCGAGTCCTGGTCGACGGCCGCGGCGCGTTCCACGGCCACGAAGTCGCGGAAGGCGGTGCGCGGTGGCGGGGCGGGCGCGGAGAGCGGGTCGGCGGCGAGCTCGGCGTGCCGTTCGAGGATCTCGGTGAGCAGGGAGGTGAAGCTCCAGCCGTCGAGGATCGCGTGGTGCTCGGAGATGGTGAGCTGGAAGGCCTCGGCGGCCAGGCGCTGCACGGTGATCCGGAACAGCGGGGGCGCGGTGAGGTCGAACGGCCGGTCGCGGTGGTGCTCGAAGACGGCCCGGATCGCGGCGTCCTGCTCCTGTTCGCCGCGCCCGCGCAGGTCTGCGAAGTCGACGGGGGCGGGCAGCGTGCCGTGCACGAGTTGCAGCGGTTCGCCGTAGCCGGAGAGGTCGAGACCGGTGCGCAGCACGGCGTGCCGGGCCATCGCCTCGTTGACGGAGCGGCGCAGCGCGGTCTCGTCGAGCGTGCCGGTGAACCGGTAGGAGTTGACGTTGTGGTAGCTGTCGGTGCCGCCGGCGACCTCCATGTGGAAGACCATCGACAGCTGCATGGAGACCATCGGGTAGGCGTCGACGATCCCGGGCGGCAGTTCGGCGCGGTCGTCCTCGTCGATCAGCGCGAACGGCCGGTCGGCGCCGGGGCCGGCCTGGACGGGCCGGGCCAGCGGCAGCAGGGCGGCGACGGTGGGCGCGTTGAAGACGTCGCGCAGGGAGAGCTGCCAGCCCCGGTCGTGCAGGGCGCCGGCCAGCTGGACGGCGCGGATGGAGTCGCCGCCGAGGTGGAAGAAGTCGTCGTGGACGCCGATCCCGGGGACCCCGAGCACCTCGGTCCAGACGGCGGCGAACAGCTCCTCCTCGGGGGTGCGCGGCTCGACGTGCCGGCCGGCCCGTTCGGGCGCGGCGGATCCGGGGGCGGGCAGCGCGGCCCGGTCGACCTTGCCGTTGACGGTGAGCGGCAGCGCGTCCAGCACGGTGACGCTCGCCGGGACCATGTAGGCGGGCAGCGAGCGGCCGAGGAAGCCGCGCAGGTCCTCGGGGGCGCGGCCGGTGACGTACGCGGCGAGCCGGTCGTCGTGCACGGTGACCACGCAGGTGTCGACGTCGGGGTGGGCGGCGACGGCGTTCTCGATCTCGCCGAGTTCGATCCGGAAGCCGCGCAGCTTGACCTGGAAGTCGGCGCGGCCGACGTACTCCAGGCCGCCGTCCGGCAGCCGTTTGGCGACGTCGCCGGTGCGGTAGAGGCGGGCGCCGGGCGGGCCGGCGGGGTCGGCGACGAAGCGTCCCGCGGTGAGGCCGGGGCGGCCCCAGTAGCCGTGGGCGAGGCTGCCGCCGCCGATGTACAGCTCGCCGGGGACGCCGGGCGGGCAGGGGCGCAGCCAGTCGTCCAGGACGGCGGCGGTGAGGTGTGCCATGGGCTCGCCGATGAGGCTGCGTTCGAAGCCGGCGCCGCCCTCGGCGACGTCGTGGACCGTGACGTGCACGGTGGTCTCGGTGATGCCGTAGAGGTTGCAGAGCCGGGCGGGCGGCAGCGGGTCGAGGTCGTGCCAGCGCTGGACGACGCCGGGGTCCAGGGCCTCGCCGCCGAGCATGATCCAGCGCAGCGCGGGCAGGGCCCGGGGGTGGCGGCGCAGGGCCGGTTCGAGCTGGCGCAGCGCGGACGGGGTGAGGCAGAGGTGGGTGACGCGCTGCTCGTCGAGGAGTTCGGCGAACTCCTCGGGCGAGCGGCTGGTGAGGTAGGGGACGACGTGCAGGCGGGCGCCGTGCAGCAGCGCGCCCCAGAGTTCCCAGACGGTCCAGTCGAAGGCGTAGCTGTGGAACAGCGTCCAGACGGTGTCGGGGCCGAAGCCGAAGTGCCCGTGGCCGGAGTCGAGCAGTCGGCTGACGTGCTCGTGGGCGACGGCGACGCCCTTGGGGCGGCCGGTGGAGCCGGAGGTGAAGATCAGGTAGGCGAGGTCGCCGGGGCGGCCGGCGGCGGGCGGGCGGGTGTCGGGGTGGGCGGCGATCTCGGCGGCCCCGGCGGTGAGGTCGAGGGTCTGCCAGGGGCCGGCGGGGGCGCGGTCGGGGCGGTCGGTGAGGACGGCGGTGACGGCGGTGTCGCCGAAGACCAGGGCGGCCCGGTCGGCGGGGGCGGCGAGGTCGACCGGCACGTAGGCGGCGCCGGTCTTGAGGACGGCGAGGATCGCGACCGGGACGGCGACGGTGCGTTCCAGCAGCAGGCCGACGCGGTCGCCGGGGCGTACCCCTCGGGCGCGCAGGGTGTGCGCCAACCGGTTGGCGCGGCGGTCGAGTTCGGCGTAGTCGAGGCTCTGCCGTCCGTCGCTGACGGCCGGCCGGTCGCCGTACGCGTCGACGGCGCGCTCGAAGAGGTGGTGCAGGCAGTGGCCCTGGTCGAGCCGGGCGGGTGCGGGGCGCCGCCCGGCCGCGGGGGCGGCGGTGAGCCGGCGCACGGTGGCGTCCGGGTCGGCGAGGGCGGCGTCCAGCAGGGCGGCGTAGTCGGCGGTGAGGCGGCGGACGGTGACGGGGTCGAAGAGGTCGGTGCGGTACTCGGCCTCGCCGCGCAGCCCGTCCTCGTGGTCGCCGGACGCCTCGAAGACGGACCAGGTCAGGTCGAACTTGCTGGTGCCGTTGGAGCGGACGGTGCGCCGGCCGGTGGCCGCGCCGAGGGTGAGCGGGGTGCGGTCCTCGCCGTGGGCGCCGAACACCACCTGGACCAGCGGGGGGTGCCGCGGGGTGCGGGCGGTGCCGAGGTGGTCGACCAGCTGGTCGAACGGCAGGTCGAGGTAGCCGAAGGCGTCGAAGGCGCCGTCCTGGAGGTCGGTGACCAGCGCACGGAAGACGGTGTCCGGGGAGAGCCGGACGCGCAGCGGCAGCAGGTTGACGAAGTAGCCGATCAGGTCGGCGAGTTCGGGGCGGCTCCGGGTGGTGACGGGGGTTCCGACGAGCAGGTCGTCGGCGCCGGTCCAGCGGTTCAGCAGCAGGGCGAAGGCGGCGAGTTGGACGGTGAACGGGGTGGCGCCCTCCTGTTCGGCGAGTGCCCGGACGCGGGCGGCGGTGCCGGGGGCGAGGGCGAAGTGCTCGGTGGCGCCGCGTTCGCCGCGCTCGGCGGGGCGTGGGCGGTCGCCGGGCAGCTCCAGCAGGGCGGGGGCGCCGTCGAGGCGGTCCTTCCAGTAGGCGAGGTGCTCCTCGTAGGAGGTGTGCCGCTCCTCCTCGGCCCAGTCGGCGTACCGGGTGGCGAGGGCGGGCAGGTCCGGTGTCCGCTGTTCGGCGAACGCCCGGTAGGACTCGGCGAGTTCGCTCTCGAAGAGTTCGGCCGACCAGCCGTCCCAGATGATGTGGTGGACGACGAACAGCAGGGTGGTGCGCTCGTCGGCGAGCCGGATCGCCTCGGCGCGCAGCAGCGGGCCGGTGGCGAGGTCGAACGGCTCGGCGGCCCGCTCGGCGATCAACTCCTCGGCGCGGTCGCCCCGTTCGGAATCCGGGAGGATGCGCAGATCGGTGACGGCGAGCGGGACCGCGAGGGTGTCGTGGACGTGCTGGCGGGGGCCGTCGGGGTGCAGGGCGAAGGTGGTGCGCAGCGTCTCGTGCCGGGTGGTGACGGCGTCCAGGGCGCGGGCCAGCAGGCCGAGGTCGAGCGGGCCGGTGACGTCGTACGTCCAGGGGGTGGTGTAGGTGGTGGTCCGCGGGTCCAGGCGGTCGAGGAACCAGAGGCCGCGCTGGAGGCCGGAGACGGGCGCGGTGCGGGCAGCAGCGGTGCGGGTGGGTGCGGTGTGGGCGGCGGCGGGCGCGGCCACGGGGTCGGCTGACGGGCTCACGGTGTCGTTCCTTCCTGTCCGGCTGGTGTCGGGGCGGCCCGTCCTCACGAGGCCAGCCGTTCGGCGATGGCGCCCACGGTGCGGCCGCGGAACACCACGTGCGGCGGGACGCGGGTGCCGGTCTGCTGCGAGAGCTTCATGGCGACCCGTACGGCCGCCAGCGAATTGCCGCCGATCCGGAAGAAGTTGGCGTCCGGCCCGAGGTCCTCGGGCAGGTCCAGGACGGCGCGCACGGCGTCGGCCACCAGCCGCTGGCGCGGGGTGAGCGTGTCGGCCGGGGCGGCGGCGCGGCGACCGGCGGGGGCCGGCAGGGCCTTGCGGTCGACCTTGCCGTTGGGGTTGAGCGGCAGCGCCGCCAGCACGTCGACGGTCGCGGGCACCATGTGCTCGGGCAGCAGCCCGGCCAGGTGGTCCAGCAGCGCCTCCGGGGCGGGGGCGGGCGCGCCCGCGTCGAGGGTGACGTAGGCGGCGAGCCGGTGGTCGCCGGGCGCCGGGCGGTGGACGGTGACGGCGGCCTCGCGGACGGCGGGGTGGCGGGTCAGCGCGTCCTCGATCTCGCCAGGCTCGACCCGGAAGCCGCGGACCTTGACCTGGTCGTCGATCCGGCCGGTGATCTCCAGCAGGCCGTCCGGGCGCCGGTGGCCGAGGTCGCCGGTGCGGTAGAGCCGCTCGCCGGGGGCGCCGAACGGGGCGGCGACGAAGCGCTCGGCGGTCAGCGCGGGCCGGCCGACGTAGCCGTGGGCGAGGCCGCCGCCGGCCGCGTACAGCTCGCCGGTGGTGCCGTCGGGCACGGGCTGGAGCCGCTCGTCGAGGACGTGGACCGCCTTGCCGTGCAGCGGGCGGCCGATCGGGATGGCGGCCCCGGCGGCGTCCTCGGGGGTGGCGCGGTGGCAGGTGGTGAGGCCGAGGCTCTCGACCGGGCCGTAGCCGTTGGCGACCACCAGGTCCGGGTACTGGCCGAGCGCCTTGCCGACGTGGGTGACGGAGGCGCGCTCGCCGGCCGTGAAGGCCGTCTTGAGGTCGTCGTAGGTCTCCGGGAACTCCTCCAGCAGGAAGTTGAACAGGCTGGCGGAGAGCTGGAGCTGGGTGACGCCGTGGCGCCGGGTCAGCTCGGCGATGGCCTGCGGGTCGGGCCGCTGGCCGGGCTGGAGCACGCAGACGCCGCCGAAGGCCAGCGCGCCGTACAGCTCCAGCGCGAAGGCGTCCCAGGAGACCGGGGAGCACTGCAGCCAGACCTCGTCGGGGCCGAAGCGGGCGTAGTCCTGGCCGAGGTAGGTGGTGGTGAGCGCGCGGTGCGGGACGGCGACGCCCTTGGGGCGGCCGGTGGAGCCGGAGGTGAACATCACGCAGGCGAGGTCGTCGCCGGTGACCGGCACGCCCGGGTCGTGGCCGGGGCGGGCGGCGATCGAGGCGGCCCGCGCGTCCAGGTCGAGGTGGCGCGGAACGGGGAACGGCGGGTTCGCGTGCCGGTGGGTGAGCAGCAGGGCGGCGGCGCTGTCGGCGACCGCGCCGGCCAGCCGCTCGGCCGGGAAGTCCGGGTCCAGCAGCGTGTAGGCGGCGCCGGTCTTGAGCGCGGCGAGCAGGGCGACCACCAGGTCGGGGCCGCGCTCGACCAGGACGGCGACGGTGTCGCCCCGGCCGATCCCGGTCTCGGCCAGGTGGTGCGCGAGACGGTTCGCCCGGGTGTTCAACTCGCCGTAGGAGAGCCGCTGTTCGCCGCAGACCAGGGCGAGGTCGGCGGGCCCGGCGGCGGCCCGGTCCTCGACCAGGGCGTGCACGGGCGCCTCGACGGCGGTGGCGAGGGTGCCCAGCCAGGCGTCGCACAGCTCGGCCATGGTGGCGGCGTCGAACAGGTCGGAGTCGTACTCGAACCGGCCGGTGAAGTCGGTGCCCCGGTCGTCGACGGAGATCGACAGGTCGAAGCGGGAGACCGGGTTGGAGTACAGCTCGCGGGTCACCTCGACGCCGCCGACGGTCAGCGGGCGGGTGTCCAGCGGGTGCAGTTCCAGCAGCACCTGGCAGAGCGGGTTGCGGTTCTCGGCGCGGTCGTCCGGGCGGTCCTCCAGGACGCTCGCCGCGATGTCGTCGAACGGCGCCTCCTGGTGGCGGTAGCCGGCGATCGCCACCTCGCGGACGTGCCGGACCAGTTCGCGGAAGTCCATGGCCTCGCCGATCCGCACCCGCAGCGGCAGCAGGTTGACGAAGTAGCCGACCAGGGCGTCCAGTTCGGCCCGGCCGCGGACGCTCACCGGGGAGCCGAGCACCAGGTCGCGCTGCCCGGTGCGACGGTGCAGGGTGAGCGCCAGGCCGGCCAGCAGGACCATGAACGGGGTGGCGTCCTCGCTGCGGGCCAGCGCGCGGACCGCCTCGGCGACCGGGCGCGGCATGGCGAAGCGGTGGAAGTCGCCGCGGAAGCGCTGCTCCTCGGGCCGGGGGTGGTCGGTGGGCAGCGCGGGCTCGGTCGGGGCGCCGGCCAGGTGCTCGCGCCAGTGGGCGAGTTGGCGTTCGGCGTGCTCCGGGTCCTGGTACCGCCAGGCGCTGTAGTCGGCGTACTGGACGGCGGGCCCGGGCAGCGCGGCCGGGCGGCCGGCGGCCAGCGCCTCGTACAGGGCGGCGAGTTCGCCCTCCAGGACGGGCAGCGAGCCCTCGTCCCAGACGATGTGGTGGCAGAGCAGCAGCAGGGTGGCGGTGTCACCGGTGCGGTAGAGGTGGGCGCGCAGCAGCGGACCGCCCTCCAGGTCGAAGGGGACCAGCGCGGCCTCGGCGACCAGTTCGTCCACCCGCCCGGCCTCGGTGTCCGTCACGGTGAACGGCACCGCCGTGGACGGGTGGATCAGCTGGCGCGGGCCGTCCTCGGTCAGCTCGAAGGTGGTGCGCAGCGCCTCGTGGCGCGCCACCACGCCCTCCAGTGCCCGCCGCAGCAGGTCCGCGTCGACCTGCCCGGCGAAGCGGAACACCCACGGCACGATGTAGGTGGGCGCGCCCGGGTTCCACTGGTCGAGGAACCAGAGCCCGCGCTGGTACGGGGAGAGCGGCGCCGAACCCGCCCCGGCCCGGGTCAGCGGCGGGCGCTCGCCCCCGGCGGCGGCCGTGACGGCGGCGGCGAACTCGGCGAGGGTCGGGGCGTCGAAGATGGTGTACGGGGAGATCATGCCGAAGACGTCGAAGACCCGGCCGACCACGCGCACGGCGGTCAGCGAATCGCCGCCCAGGTGGAAGAAGTTGTCCTCGGCGCCGACCTCGGGCACGCCCAGCACGTCCGCCCAGACGGCGGCGATCAGCTGCTCGGCGGGGGTGCGCAGCGGCCGTCCGGCGGGGGCGGCGGCGGGCGCGGCCTGCGGCTCCGGCAGAGCGGCCCGGTCGACCTTGCCGCCGGCGGTCAGCGGGAAGGCGTCCAGCACGGTGACGGTGGCCGGGACCATGTGCTCGGGCAGCCGCTCGGCCAGCTCGGCGCGGAGCGCGGCGGGGTCGGGGGCGTCGGGGGCGTCGCCGGTGACGTACGCGGCGAGCCGGTCCTGCTGGGCGACGACCACGGCGGCGGCGACGCCGGGGCGGGCGGCGAGCAGCTGCTCGATCTCGCCGGGCTCGACCCGGAAGCCGCGGATCTTCACCTGGTGGTCGGCGCGGCCGACGAACTCCAGCGGGGCGTCCGGGCCCTCCCGGCGCACGATGTCACCGGTGCGGTACATCCGGGCGCCCGGCCCGGGCGCGAACGGGTCCGCCACGAAGCGGCCCGCCGTCAGGCCCGGGCGGCCGTGGTAGCCGGCGGCGAGCAGTGGCCCG
>NZ_BAAAKJ010000160.1:22279-26940 GCF_039527695.1 Kitasatospora putterlickiae | reverse complement strand
GACCGGTCGCAGCCGCTCGTCCAGCACGTAGGCGCGCCGCTCGCCGAGCGGGGTGCCGATCGGGACCCCCGCGGCCTCGACGGGCCCGGACAGCTCGTGGACGGTGGCGGTGATCACGGTCTCGGTGGGCCCGTAGGCGTTGAGCAGCGGCACACCGGTGGCGGCCCGCCAGGAGTCGGCGGCCCCGGGGTGCAGCCGGTCGCTGCCGGAGATCATCAGCCGCAGGGCGCGGGGCGCCCGGCCGTGCTCGCGCAGGGCCGGCACCAGTTCCTGGAAGTAGCCGGCGGGCAGGTTGGCGACGGTGACGCCCTCGGCGTCCAGCAGGTTCAGCAGGGCGTCCGGGCCCAGCAGCCGCTCCTCCGGAATGAGCAGGCAGGCGCCGGCGGACAGCGCGGTGAGCGTCTGCTCCACGGCGACGTCCACGGTGGGGCGGGCCAGGTGCAGCACGACGTCCTCGGCGGTGAGGCCGAAGCGGTCGACGGCGGCGGCCAGGTGGCCGGTCAGCGCGGCGAGCGGCACGTGCACGCCCTTGGGGCGGCCGGTGGTGCCGGAGGTGTAGATGAGGTAGCCGGGGGCGGCGGCCGCCCCTTCGGACGGCGCGGGCCCGGTGAGCTCGCCGTCGGTGAGCTCCAGCGTGGCGCCGGCGTCCTCGCGGATCCAGCGGTTGCGCTCCTCGGGGGCCTCCCGGTCGAGCGGCAGGTAGACGGCCCCGGCGCGCAGCACGGCGAGCAGGCCGACCAGGTGGTCCAGCCGGTCGCGGCCGGTGACGGCCACCGTCCGCCCGGGGGCGATCCGGGCGGCGAGGGCGCCGCTCAGCTCGTCCAGCTCCCGGTGGCTGACGGTCCGGGCGCCGAGCCGTACGGCCGGCCGGTCCGGGAACCGGCGCGCGACGGACATGAAGGGGAAACCGCGAGATTCCATCATCCAACCCCGATGAATTGACGACGCTGCGGGCAGTGATCTCGACGATAGGGCGGCTTTCCGGAGCCGATCGGCAGAATTCCCGGAAGACCATCGGCAGTTTCAACTGCCGCTCTTCTCACGAGCATTGATGAAACGCGTCCAGCCCGCCGAGGTGCGCTGGGGCGCCTCGACGGGCTCAGGGAGAAGCGATTCAGGATTGCTTGACAGGGGGGGTGATCAGAATCCCGGGGGGACGTCGGGGGACCACACGTCGGCCCGTTCCAGGGCGGCCGGCGCGTACTTCCCGAGCGCGCTGATCAGCAGCCGCAGTTCGAGCGCGAGGCAGTCGGCGAACCGGACCAGCCCCGCCTCCGGGTCCTCGGCGGCGGCCAGCAGGGCGGCCCGGCCCAGGCCCACCGCGCGGGCGCCCAGGGCCAGGCTCTTGACCGCCCGGCCGCCCTCCCACATCCGCCCCGAGACCAGCAGGCAGGGCGGCGGCCCGGCGGCCGCCAGCCGGCGCAGGCACTCCGCCAGCGGCAGCCCGACCTGCGCCGGGAAGACGCCCGGCGCCCAGCCGGTGCCGCCCTCCGCGCCGTCCACGGTGACGGCGTCCGCGCCCGCCTCGGCGGCCACCCGGGCGGCCTCGGCGACGTCCCGGCCGGGGTGCAGCTTCACCCAGACCCGGGCCCGGGGGAAGTTGTTGCGCATCAACCGGATCTGCTGGCGCAGGATCTCCGCGGTGAAGGTGCCGGGCGTGCCGGCGCGCAGCACCCGGCCGTCCTCGCCGAAGACCGGGTCGAGGCCGTAGCGGTCGCCGAGCCGGGCGGCGGCCTCGGCGTCCAGCACGGTCATCCCGCCGAGGCCCGGCTTCGCGCCCTGTCCGACCTTCAACTCGAAGGCCAGGCGCCCGGATTCGAGCAGCGGCAGGGCCGCCGGGTCACTGTAGACGAGGTTCCACACCTCGGCGTCGGCGTCCTCGGTGGACTGCTGGACGGCCACCCCGCCCAGCCCGTCCGGGAGATCCTCGGTGTAGGCGCGCAGCCGGCCGAGCAGGGCGCGGTCGGCGGCCTCGCCGAGCCGGCCGTAGCCGTTCACCGGGACGACGTTCTCGCCGATGACCATCGGCAGACCGAGCGCGCCCGCCTGCCGGCCGAGCGCCAGGCCGAGGTCCCCGCCGGCCGCCCTGGTGGAGCCGGTCGCGGACACGTACACCGGCAGGGCGGAGGTGAACCCGCCGATGGCGGTGACGAGTTCGACGTCCCGATAGTCCGGTTCGCGGCCCAGGTCGATCAGTTTGGCGAGCCGCTGCGGCATGAACACCGGCGGCACGATCCGCAGCGCGTCCAGGGCGTCCAGGGCGTCCGCCCCGGGCCCGCCGGTCCGGGGCTCGGCGCCGAACAGCACCTGCCCGTAGCTTCCGGGCGGCGGAAAGGCCGCCGCCGCACCGGCCCGGGCCCGCCGGCGGACCTCCTCCTCGGGGAAGCCGGGTGCCGACAGATCGCTCACGGCGACACCACTCCCGCGATCTTCGGGAAGGCGCTGGCCTGCCAGACCGCGTCCAGCCCGGCGACGTAGCGGGTCAGCCGCTCGACCCCGATGCCGAAGCCGGCGCTGCCGGGCACGCCCTCGCGCACCAGGTCCAGGTACCACCGGTACTTCTGCGGGTTCTCCCCCGTCTCGCGCATCCGGGTGACGATCTCCGCGTAGTCGTTGGTGCGCTGACTGCCGCTGCACAGCTCGCCGTAGCCCTCGGCCGCGATGAGGTCGAAGTTCCGCAGCAGGCCCGGGTCCTCGGGGTTCTCGCGGTCGTAGAAGCCGCGCGAGCCCTTGGGGTAGTCGGTGACGAAGAACGGCCGGTCCCGCCGGGCGGAGAGCAACGCCTCCCCGGCCCAGTCGAGTTCGGCGTCCGGGCTCTGCGGGTGGCCCAGGCCCTGGAGTTCGGCGACCGCCTCGGCGTGCCGCATCCGCCCGAAGGAGCCCTTCAGCAGTTCGGCGAACGCGTCGGTGTCGCGGCCGAGTTCGGCGAACTCCTTGGGCAGCTCGCGCACCACGCTGCCGACCATGTGTACCACCAGTTCCTCGACCAGCCGCACGGCGTCGTCCCGGCTCGCCCCGGCCACCTCGACGTCGAGCTGGTGGAACTCGACCAGGTGGCGGCTGGTCCCGGCGGTCTCCAACGGCTCCAGCCGGACGTTCGGCGCGATGCAGAAGATCTTGTCGAAGGCCAGCAGCGAGGCCTGCTTGTAGAGGATCGCGCTGGTCATCAGCTTGTAGCGGTGGCCGTAGAAGTCGACGTCGACCTGCTTGGAGCCGCGCGAACCGGGGTCGGTGACCGGGCCGATGATCGGCGGGAGCAGTTCGGTGAAGCCCTGGCCGCGCAGGTGCTCGCGGGCGGCGGAGAGCAGGTGGTGCTGGATCCGCAGCGCGGCGCGGGTGGTCGGGGAGGTCAGGTGGCGGCCGGGGTCCGGGAGCGTCGTGGGGGTGGTCCCGTCGGTGGTCATGGCGTGGTGAGTCCCAACTCTCGTGGTGCGGCGGATGTTCGGTCGAGGTCGAGGTCGAGGTCGAGGTCCGGGGTCCCGGCGGCGCGGCCGTCGTAGTCCCACTGGACGTGGGAGAGCGCGCCGAGCAGCCCGGAGGAGCCGAGGATCGGCGGACGCGGGCCGCCGGACAGGCCGGCGATCGGCATCGAGCCGACGTCCGACCAGTGCAGCCGTCCGTCCGGACCGAGCGAGCTGCGGGCCCGGCCGGCGTTGTCGGGGTGCAGGCAGTAGGGCACGTCCAGGTAGCCGGCCGCGAAGGCGCGGACCAGGGCCCGGCCGATGTCGGCGTCCAGCTCCAGCACGGCGCCGATCAGCGCCCGCGCCTCCGCCTCGACGCCGGTGTCGGGCACCACGAGCGGCGGGCGCGGCGGCTCGGCGACGGCGGCNCCGTCTCCAGCGCCCGGACGTTCTCGGCGACGGTCGGGATCCGGTGCGCCTCGGCCGTCGTCTTCACGATCAGCCGGGCCGCCCCGGTGCGCACCGCCAGCCGGGCGGCGTCCTCCAGCAGCAGCCGGGCGCCGCCGGGCGTGCGCGGGAAGACGCCCATGTAGGCGTAGAGCACCAGGTGGTGATCGACGTCGGGCAGCAGCTCGCCGGCGAGCCGGCCGAGCACGGTGAGCGCCTCCTCGTCCTGGCGCGGGTCGGGCTGCTGGGCGTAGCTGAGCGAGACGCTGCGCAGTCCGTGCTGCCGGAAGAACAGCGCCTCCAGCACGCTCACCGCGATCAGCAGGCTCGGCGGGCAGAGCTGGCCCATCAGGCAGCCGCCGAACGTCTCCAGGTGCGGCTCCGCGCCGAACTCCCGGATGGACGCGAGCAGTTCGCAGCTGCGTCGCCAGCTCTCCACCGCCTCGCGCAGCGGGGTGCGGCTGTACGGCAGGCAGTAGGAGACCGGGCCGCCCTCGGTGGCGTCCAGGCCGACCGCGAGCAGGGCGCGGACGATGTGCTCGGGCCGCGCCGAGCCGTGCCGGACCTGCACCGGGAAGCCCTCGCCGGCGACCCCGCGCAGCACCGCCCGGGTGACGTCCACCGGATGGCCGGCGATCGGGTAGCCGTTCAGCCCCACGCCGTCGGCCAGGGCGCGGCGGGCGGCGGCGAGGTCGCCGGTGCGGGTGTAGCTGTCCAGGGTGATGGTGCCGACCGTGACGGCGTCGGCGTCGCGGGTGGCGAGCAGGCCGTCGCGCATCCGCAGCGGGTCGGCCATGCCCATCCGGGGCTGGA
>NZ_BAAAKJ010000160.1:20486-22237 GCF_039527695.1 Kitasatospora putterlickiae | reverse complement strand
GTCCTTGCCGAAGTCGTCGGGGTTGGGGAGCAGGGTGCTCATCAGCGCTTGGTCGACCGAGACGAAGGCGCCGAAGCCGGCTCCGGCCGGGCGGAGGCCGCGCGGCGCGGCGGCGGGGGCGCTCACCGCGACACCCGGACGGCGGCGGGCAGCACCGGCAGCACCGGCACCGTGGGCAGCGTGGCTACGGAGGGCAGTGAGCGCACGAAGGCGCGGAAGTCGGCGACCGGGCGGCCCTCCTCGAAGACCCCGTCGAACCCGGCGGCGAGCAGCGCGCGCTGCCGCTCCGGGTCGCCGGGCCCGGCGATGGTGAGCTTGCCGCCGATCACCGTGGGCGTGCGGGCCAGTTCGGGGCAGGCGCGCAGCGCCCGGATCACCCGCAGGCCGTCCTGGTGGCCGTGCCCGTTGACGCTGCTCAGCACGATCAGGCCCGGCCGGATCCGGCGGCACTCGGAGACCAGCAGCCCGTCCGGCACGCAGGCGCCCAGGTTGACGACCCGGTGACCGAGCTCCTCCAGCAGGAGTTGCAGGAAGACCAGGTTCCAGGTGTGCGAATCCGAGGCCATGGTCGTCACCACGACCTCCAGCCCGGCCGGTTCGGCCGCTGCGCGCTGCTGCTCCAACTGGTCCACGGCGCAAACCCTCTGTGTCGGTGAGTGATGGACGAAACGCTAGGGAGGATCCGGCGGGCGGACCGGCAGCTCACCCGGCAAGTGACGGGCAGTATCCGCGGGGGCCGGGGTCAGCTCGCCGTCGCCAGCACCGGGTACACCCCGGCGGCGCCGAAGAGCCGGCGGCAGAGGTTCAGCACGGTGAAGCGGACGCCGTCGCGGGCCGGGACGCTGCGGATCAGCCCGCTCGCCAGCAGCTCGTGGACGGCGGCCAGCGACTCCTGCGGCGGGCGGCCGCTCAGCTCGACGGCGTCCTCGCCCGACCAGTCCCCCGGTTCGGCGGCCAGCCGCGCCAGCAGGTCGCGCTGTCCCAGCGTCAGCCGGCCGAGCGCCGCGTCCAGGGCCTCGCCGACCCCGCCGCGTCCGCCGAACCCGGCCGGGGGCGGGGCCAGTTGGAACGGTCCTTCGGCCAGCCGGGCCACCAGTTGGCGCGGCGAGAGCACCGTCGACCAACCCGCGGCCAGCTCCAGCGCGCCGGGCAGGCCGTCGAGCAGCCGGCAGAGCGCGGCCACCGCGGGTGCCTCCTCGGGCTCCAGCCGGTAGCCGGGGCGCAGCCGGCGCAGGTGCGACAGCAGCAGCCGGACGGCGCCCACCTCGGCGAGCGCGAGCGGGTCGTGGTCGAGTTCCGGTCCCGGGGTGGGCAGCGGGGCGAGCGGGATCACCTGGCCGCCGGGCAGCGGCTGGGCGACCCGGGCGGTGATCAGCACCCGCAGGCCGGGGCAGCGCTGGAACAGCTCGTCCAGCAGGGCGGGTTCCACCCCGGTGTCGGCGCCGTCCAGGACCAGCAGGGTGGGGCGGGAGCCGATCGCCCGGACCAGGTCGGCGCGGCGTTCGGGGCCCATGCCGGGCTGCCGGGCCCAGTCCGTCCAGCGCACCGACCAGCACGCCGTGAGGTGCAGCCGGCGGGCCGCCTCCAGCACCAGCCGGGTCTTGCCGACCCCGCCGAGGCCGGTCACGGTGACCAGCCGGTCGCCGTGCACGGCGAGGGCCTCGGTCAGCAGGTCGGTCTCCGGCTCCCGGCCGACGATCGCGCCCCGGGCCACCGGCGGGGCGGACGGCTCGTCGCGCGGCTCCTCGGCG
>NZ_BAAAKJ010000160.1:20132-20442 GCF_039527695.1 Kitasatospora putterlickiae | reverse complement strand
GGGCGGACGCCCGGCGGCGCGCGGCCGCCTCGAACACCGAGCGGCTGCGGCCCTCCAGCCGCAGCGCGTCGGCCAGCAGCCGGACCGTCTCCTGCCGGGGGCGCTGCACCCGTCCGCTCTCCATGTCGCGGATCGCCCGGACGCTCAGGGTCGCGTGATCGGCGAGCACCTGCTGGGTCAGGCCGATGCGCTCGCGCCGGATCCTGAGCAGTTCTCCGAAGCCCGCCGTCGTCTGCGGGGTGTGAACGCCGTCCATGCTCCGTCCGCCTTCCGTGGGTTGGCCAACAACCGGGGACCAGGGGCTCGGGCC
>NZ_BAAAKJ010000160.1:3035-20125 GCF_039527695.1 Kitasatospora putterlickiae | reverse complement strand
CGGCGCGCCGAGGGCGGCGCCGGACGGTGGTGACCGCCGAGCCGGGTTCCCCTGCGCAGATGCTCCACGGCCGTGCTCTACGGCCGATCAACGGCCGATCACCGCAGGTTCACGACACCTCCGCATCGTCCACGAACCCTCCAGGCGGCCGGACGCCCGCGACGCCCCGTTGTCGGACCCGTGTGCGACGGTGGGCCCACCCGGACTCGACCGGGACCGCCAGGGAGGTGCGCGCATGACGTCGGACGACGGCTGGGCCGGCATGGGCTGGGACTGGACGGACGTCGAGGAGGTCCGCCGCCGGCTCGACGCGGGCGCCGACCCGGATCGGTGGAACAGCGCGCGGCCGCTGCACCGGGCGGCGGTGTACGGCTCGCCCGAGGTCGTCGCGGAGCTCGCCCGGCGGGTCGAGGACGTGGACGCGCTCGAACACGGGGTGACGGCCCTGTGGGAGGCCGTCGTGGCCCGGCGGGCGGACACCGCGCGGGTCCTCGCCGACGCCGGCGCCGATCCCTGGCGGCGCTCGCTCGGCGGCTGGTCCCCGGGACGGCTGAGCCTGGCCGGGCCGGCACCGGAGCTGTTCCCCGCTCCGGCGGGCGAGCACCTGACCGAGGCCGAGCGCGCGGCCGCCGACGAGGCGCGGCGGCTGCTCGCGGCCCTGGGCCGCTACGTCGAGGACGGCACCGGCCTGGCCTGCGTGGCGGGTGTCGACGCGGACGAGGCGATCCGGCGGCTGGCGGCCGTGCCGGTGCCGGAGGAGGAGATCGAGGAGATCCTGGAGGACGTGCTGGACTTCGAGCCGGAGGAGATCGAGTTGATCGTCGGGGTGACGTCCGTTCCCGGCGGCTGCGTGGTGACCCAGCCGTGGGGGTACGCGCCGAAGACGGCCGAGGTGCTGGTCCCGCTCTCCGCGGGCACGGTCTGCTACGGCCTGTACGCCAATCCCAAGAGCGGCGATCAGGGCGGCATCGCCCGGGACGGCGTGGTCCTCGCGTGGGACCTGCACCCGGGCGGCGGGCCGTACGAGGGCGGCACCGCCGAGGAGGTTCTCACCGACTACCTCTACCACTTCGCACCGGCGGCCTACGCGTGTGCGTTCGCCGGGCTGCGCCCCACCGACGACCGGGCGGTCACCGGGCCCGCCGACCACTGGGTCCGGCTGCCCGGGCGGTGACGGTCGGCCCGGCCGCACCGCGTCGGCGAGCGGTGCGGCGGGGCCACGGGACGGCGAGCCGTCAGGCGCGCTGCATGCCCGGGTTGTAGGCCTCGCTGACGAAGGAGGCGGCGGTGCCGACGGTCCCGCCCGGGCGGGTGATGTGCGAGACCACCCGGTAGTCGGCCCGCGCGTGCTCCTCGTTGAGCGTGATCGCGGTGTAGCCGCGCCGCCCGTCGTAGAACTTCAGGTGCGGGTTGGCGGCCGTCAGCGTGGCCCAGTTGGACGGGTGCTCCTCGCCGTCGCCGTCGCTGGCGATCGAGGTGCCGACGATCTCGACGCCGACGGTGCGCGAGTCCGGGTCGTCGAAGTCGCGCTTGACGTCCATCGCGTAGGCGACGTGCACGTCACCGGTGAGGACCACCAGGTTCTCCACGCCGATGTCCTCGACGCCGGCCAGCAGCCGCTCGCGGGCGGCCGGGTAGCCGTCCCAGGCGTCCATGGAGAGCTTGGACCTCGCCTCGGTGGTGTTCTTGCGCCGGGAGAAGACCACCTGCTGCGGGACGACGTTCCAGACCGCCTTGGACTTGCGGAAGCCGTCCAGCAGCCAGCGCTCCTGGGTGGCGCCCATCAGCGTGCGCTTCGGGTCCGCCGACTCCGGGGTGGGGAACTGCCAGCCGTCGCCGTTGGCCTGGTCGGAGCGGTACTGGCGGGTGTCGAGGATGTCGAACTGCGCCAGCCGGCCGTAGTGGTGGCGGCGGTACAGCTTGAGGTCGGTGGCGTCCGGCCGGGGCATGCGCAGCGGCATGTTCTCCCAGTAGGCGCGGGTGGCGGCGGCCCGGCGGGCGACGAAGGCCTCGACCGACTGGTTCTTCTCCGGGATGCCGGCCGCGTAGTTGTTCTCCACCTCGTGGTCGTCCCAGGTGACGTACCAGGCGTGCGCCGCGTGCGCGGCCTGGAGGTCGGGGTCGCTCTTGTAGAGGGCGTACCGCAGGCGGTAGTCCTCCAGGGTGGTGGTCTCGTGGTTGAACAGCGACGGCAGGGTGCGGTCGGTGTACTTGCGGTCGCCGCCGACGGCGTTGATCGCGTACTCGTAGATGTAGTCGCCGACGTGGAAGACGGCGTCGAGGTCCTCGTTCGCGAGGTGCTTGTAGGCGGTGAAGTAGCCGTCCTCGTAGGCCTGGCAGGAGACCAGGCCGAAGCGGACCTCGTCGATGTGGCGGCCGCGCGCGGGGGAGGTGCGGGTCCGGCCGACCGGGCTGGTCCAGCCGCCGACCTTGAAGCGGTACCAGTGGACGCGGTCCGCGTCGAGGCCCTCGGCGTCCACGTGCACCGAGTAGTTGAACTCGGCGTACGCCTTGGCGGTGCCGCGCCGGGCGATCTTGCGGAAGGCCTCGTCCCGGGCGATCTCCCAGTCGACCTTGACCACGCCGGTGGGCGGCAGGCCGTTGCCGGGCTCCAGCGGCCGGGGGGCGAGGCGGGTCCAGAGCACGACGGCGTCGCTGAGCGCGTCGCCGGACGCGACACCGAGGGTGAACGGGTTCTCGGTCAGCGTGCGGGGCGCGATCTCGGCGTCCGCGGCGTGGGCGCCCGGAAGGTTGGTGGTGAACGCCAGCGCGGCGGCCGCCGAGGTGACGGTCAGGAACCGGCGGCGGCCGATCCCGAGCCGGGTCGCGGCCTCCTGGAGCTGCTGGTCGTGCGAGGCCTGGTCGTCTGTGCGGGCCATGGGTCTGGACTGCCTTCCGTACGCTGGGCTGGACCGGCGGGGCGCACCGGCTGTGTACGGAGGGATTGGACTGGACCGTGCGGTACGGGGGGCGTCGCGATGTCAGCGGACAGGTGATCATCAGGTGATGACACCGGCTGAATCGGGCAATCGTCCGATAACACGCCCCCCGGTGTCACCGGGAGAAGGCCGCCAGGCTCAGCAACAGATGCGCCGACTCCGGGTGTTGGAAGTCCGAGTGCGCGCCCGCCGGCGCCAGCCTGCGCCCCACCGCGCTCCCCCGGAACACCCGGCCCGCGTCGACGTTGACGATCGGGTGGTCCAGCACCCCCTTCCGGTACGGCGTGTCCGTCGCCAGCAGCGCCGTCGAGAACTGCCGGACCGGCGCCGGCCCCGCCCCCGAGTGCCCGATCCCCGGCAGGCCCTCGGCCCGCAGGTGCCAGAACCCGGTCGCCCGGTCCCAGCGCGAATGCGTCAGCACCAGCGGCCCGCGCAGCGGCGCCCCCGGCCTCCCCGGCTCCGGGAACAGCCCGGGGAACAACCGGTCGAAGGCGTCCCGCGGCGCGGCCATCTGGAACACCAGCGCGCTGTCCACGGTGAACGGCCGCGCCGGGTCCGTCGGCCCGCTCCAGCCCAGCACCTTCGGCCCGGCCGCCGGCCGCTCCGCCGCCCACTGCACCGCCTCGCACAGGAACCGGCCGCCGAACGAGTGCCCCACCAGGTGCAGGTACTGGCCCGCCCGGTTCGCCAGCACCTCGGGGCCGTCCGGCCGCCCGCGCGCGGCGTCCAGGTAGCCGAGCAGGTGCCCGATCACGAACCCCGCCTGCCCGCGCCCGGGCCCGCTCATCGCGTGCGCCCGGTCCCGGATCCGCCGGTAACCGCCCAGCGAGGGCCGGCTCGACGACGGCCAGCGCACCACCACGCACCACGGCCGGTACCCGCGCGCCGCCAGCCCCGGGTACGCGGTCGGCGACTCCCGCCCGAGCCGGACCGCCCGCCCGATCAGGGCGTCCGCCGCCCGTACGGCCGCCTGCGCCCCGGTCTGCCAGCCGTGCACGTACACGTACAGGTCGGTGGCCCGCTCCGGCACCCGCAGATGGCGCGCCAGGTGCTCGGCCACCCGGGCCTCCGGCACCGGGGTCCGGGTGCCCGGCACGAGCAGCCGGCCGTCCTCGTCGAGGTCCACCACGGCGTGGGTCATGGCGTCAGCTCCAGCATGCTGTCGATCCCGCAGTGCAGCGAGTAGGTGAGGGCGAGTGGATTGCGGTACACGTCGGCGAAGTCCCGGGCCAGCCGCCAGGTGATCTCCCCCGCCGTGAACCGACCCGTCAGGTAGCGGTCGAGGAAGGCGAAGGCGTACTCGGCCCCGAACACCTGGGGGATCTCGATCTGCGGCCCGAGCACGCCGCTGGCGCCGAGTTCCACCAGGGCCCGGCCGAGGTGCTCCAGCTCGGCCTCCGCCGACTGGCCGGCGTGGCAGGCGTTCAGCAGCACGAACGGCCGGAACAGGGCGTCCGGCACGTCCTGATGGCTGCGGCGGTGCCGGCGGACCAGGTCCGCGTCGATGTCCCTCGGGTCGGAGAGCCGAACGCTCAACTGGGTGTAGAGGGAGCCGTTGGAGACGAACTGGCCGTGGCACCAGAAGTACATCAGGTCCTCGTCGAGCACCGCCCCGGCCAGCGCCTCCAGGAAGCGCGCCGACTCGGTGCGGACGGTCAGCTCCGTCCGCTCCTCCAGCAGCTTGCGCACCTCCGGCGCCCGGCCGACCGACTCCAGGGCGCTGTCCGTGTTGAGGCTGGTCACCGCCCGGTTCCGCGGTGGGTACGGGGCCTGGGCCCTGGGGTAGGCGGCGCCGGTCTGCTCGATCTGGTGCCGGTAGCCGAGGAAGTCCTGCCACGGCTCCCCCTGCCCGACCGTCACGGCCAGCATCGGCCACGGCAGGTGGAGGTCGGAGTCGAAACTGACCCGCAGCGGCCCCTCCTCGGTGAGCGTGCGGGTGAGGAACGCCCGCAGCTCGGCGAGGTCGCGGCCCGGCCCGGCGAGCATCTCGTCGAAGGCGAACCGCCCCTCCTCCAGGAGTTCCGCCGTCCGGCTGCGGGCCAGCGCCGTCCACGCGGTCAGGTCGACGTCGGAGGCGAACGGGTAGCGCGCCCGCATCCCGTCGTCCTCCAGCACCGGGTAGGTGACCAGCTGCTCCTTCCAGGCCCATCGCACCCGGCCGGCCAGCTGGAGCAGCCGGCTGGCGGAGACGTCCAGATAGGCGCGGTGGCCCCGGGTCAGCGGCTCCCGCACGCCCGCCCGGTCGACCGCCATGTGCACCAGCTCGGCGGTGCCGTGGCGGCGCAGCGAGACCTTCAGGTCCAAGGGCTCGGCCCCCCGCGCGCCCGGCCGGTCGGCCGGCCCTCCCTGGCGCGGCAACAACGTGTAGTCGGCGGAGGGGTTCTGCCGTATCTCGACGACGAGGTCCCGGGGCACGTGGCTACTCCTGCTCCTGTCCGTGTTCCACGCCGCCGGCCGCCGGAACGACGTCGACGACGGTTACCAAGTCCTGCAGCGCTACGCCGAACCCCCGGTCGAAGACGGTGAACCGGATCCGGTGCTCCCCCGGCGCGGCCGGGGTCAGGGTGAACCCGGCCGGCTCGCCCGCCGCGACGTAGTCGGCGACGGGCGGCTCGACCACCGCGTCGGAGAGGGTCGCGGCGACCAGGCGCAGCTCCGGCAGCCCGGCCGGATCGGCCCCGGCGGCGTCGCCGTCCGCCTCCAGACGGAGGTTCAGCCGGGCGGGGACGCCCACCTCGGGCTCGTCGAGCAGGGTGATCCGGGGCCGCCACGCCACCTGGGCGGCGGGATGCTGGGGGCGGGGGACGAGTGCCGCACCCCTGGGAGCCTCCGGTTCGGCCGGCAGGGCCGGGGCGGCGGCCGGCGGCGCCAGCTCCGCGACCGGCCCGGGCTCCGGCTCCCCCGCGTCCAGGCGCGCCAGCGCCGCCCGGCTCTCCCGCGCGAGGGGGTGCTCCGGTCCCATCAGGGCGTCACGCCCCGCGCAGGTGGCGAGCAGCAGCTCCCGCGCCGCCGCGGTGCGCCCGCCCGCCGCGAGCGCCCGGGCGAGGCCGACCACCAGGGTGGGGGACATCCCGCCGCCGCCCGTCCGCCGGCAGCCGACGGCCACGGTCGGCTCGTCGGTCGTGCGGTGCCCCTCCAGGAGCAGCGCGGCAGCCCCCGTCGAGGCCGGTTCGGTCCACAGCCCGCAGTCCGCGACCACGGCCTCGTAGGTCCGCACCGCCCCGGTGTGGTCGCCGGCCAGCAGCCGGGCGAACGCCAGGTTCTGGCGGACGCCGAGGGTGAGCCCGTGACGCGGGCCGCGGCTCTCGACGCACTCCTCGACGAGCATCCCCAGCAGCACCACCGCGCGGAACGGCCGCTCGCCGAAGGCCAGCAGCAGGGCGTGCACGGCCCGGGTCTCGACCGTCTCGGGGTGCACGGCGCCCAGCGCGCTCGTCGCCCGGTCGGCCAGCGAGGCCAGCAGGCTCACGGCCGCCTGGGTGTCGCCGGCCAGGTGGGAGGCGTGGGCGAGCCGGCGCCCGACGCGGAAGACGCCGGGATGGCCCGGGCCCAGCACCCGCGCCCAGTCCGCCAACAGCGCGGAGAGCTCCTCCCTCGCCGCCCCGCGCTCCCCCGCGTCGCGCAGCGTGAGGCCGAGGTCCGAGCGGGCGCCCAGGACGGTCGGGTGCTCCGGGCCGAGGGCGTCCGCCGCCGCCGCGACGAGTTCCCGGTAGCGGGCCACCGACTCCGGGTGGCGCCCCGACTCGCACAGGTTGAGCGCGATGCTGTCCAGGGTGTCCAGGGTGTCGGGGTGGCCGGCCCCGCGCAGCCGGGTGAGGTCGGCGCGCAGGGCCTCGTAGACCTCGGCGGCCGCCGTGTGGTCCCAGCCCCATCGCAGCGCGTGCCCCAGACTCGCCCGCTCGGTCAGGGTGTCCGGGTGGTCCGGCCCGGACAGCCGGATGGTGTCGTCCAGCAGGAGTTCGCGCTCGCGCACCGCACGGCGGTAGCGGCCCGCGACGCGGTGCGCGAAGGCCCGGTGACGGCGTTCGGCGAGCGTGTCGCGGTGGTCCGGGCCCTGGATCCGGAGCCGGTCGGCGATCAGCGCCTCGTAGTGCTCGGCGGCGGCGCGGTGGTCACCGCTGTTCCGGTGGAGCGCCGCCACCCAGGACCGCGCGGCCAGCGTGTCCGGGTGGTCCGGGCCCTGGATCCGGCCCCGGTCCACGGCCAGGGCCTCCCGCACGGCCAGCGCCTCGCGGACCCGGCCGACGCGGTCGAGGGCGTGCGCCACGGCGGCCCGGGCCACGACGGTGTCGGGATGGTCCGGCCCCAGGATGCGGAGCCGGTCGCGCAGCAGGGCCTCCCGGGCCTCCCACGCCTCCAGGTGGCAGCCGGCCTCGCCCAGCGCCCAGGCCTGCTGCGCCCGCTCGTGGAACGTGTCGCCGTGGTCGGCGCCCTGGATCCGGACCCGGTCCGCCACCAGGGGCCCGTACCCCGCGACCGCCTCGCGGTGGCGGCCGGCCAGGACCAGCGCGTTGAGCAGCGAGGACCGGTCGTCCAGGGGCAACAGGTGGTCGGGCCCGAGGATCCGGAGCCGGTCCCGGAGGAGTGCCTCGTGGAGCCCGGCCGCGCGGTCCGGCTCGCCGGCGTCCTGATGGGCCCAGGCCAGGCCGTACCTCGCGACCAGGGTCGCGGGCGCGTCGGCGCCGGTCACCCGGGTCCGGTCCGCGACCACGGCCCGGTAGAGCGCCAGCGCCCGGCCGTGCTCACCGGCCTTCCGGTACGCCAGGGCGAGCCAGAGCCGGGTGTCCAGCGTCTCCTCGTGATCGGCTCCCCAGAGACGTTCCCAGGACGCCACCACCTCCTCCAGGAGGGCCGTCGCACGGCGGTGGTCACCCGACGCCGTGCAGGCCCGCGCCAGCGCCCAGCGCGCGTCGAGCACCCCGGAGCGGTCCGCGGGCCACACCCTGGCGCAGTCGGCGAGCAGTCGCTCGTGCAGTTCGACGGCGCGCCGGTGGTCCCCCCGCTCCCGGGCCGCGTGCGCCTGCTCGGAACGGGCGCTCAGCGTCGCGGGGTGGTCCGCGCCCTGCACCCGGGCACGGTCCGCCACCAGCAGGTCGTACACCTCGGCCGCCCGGCCGTGCTCCTCGGTCCGGCGGCAGGCCCACCCGAGCCATCCCCTGGCGCTCAGCGTCGTCGGGTGGTCCGCCCCCTGCAGCCGGGTCCGGTCGGCCACGAGCCTGTCGAAGAGGCCGACCGCGCGCCGGTCGCCCGCCGACCCGCACGCCGAGGCCAGACCGAACCGGGCGTTCAGCGCCGAGGGGTGGTCGGCGCCGCGCAGCCGGGTCTGATCGGCGCTCAACGCCTCGAACAGCTCGATCGCCTCGCGGTACCGGCCGGCGTTCTGAAGGGCGAGGCCGAGGTCCCACCGCGCGCCGAGGACCTCGGGGTGGTCCCGCCCCTGCTTGCGGGTCCGCTGCTCCACGAGTTCCCGGTAGACCGCCACGGCACGTCCGTGCGCGCCGACGCCGCCGAGCGCCAGCGCCACACAGGACCGGGCGGTGAGCGTCCACGCGTGGTCCGGGCCGTGCACGCGTTCCCGGTCGGCCAGCAGGGACTCGTAGAGTTCCAGGGCCCGCGCGTGCTCGCCCGCGTCGCTGTGGGCCCAGGCCAGTCCGTTCCGGGCGGAGAGGGTCTCCGGGTGGTCCGCACCGGAAACCCGCGACCGGTCGGCGCAGAGGTCCTGGTAGAGGCCGATCGCGCGGCGGTGGTCACCAGCGCCCCGGCACGCCCAGGCCTGCCACCACCGCGCGTCCAGGGTCGCGGGGTGGTCGGCGCCGTAGAGCCGGGTGCGGTCGGCGGCCACGGCCTCGAACAGGGCCGGCGCCCGGTCGTGCCGGCCTGTGGTGGAGCAGAGCCAGGCCAGCGTCCACCGCGCGGCCAGGGTGTCGGGATGGTCCGCCCCCTGGTCCCGCGTCCGGTCGACGACCAGCACCTCGGCGAGCTCGACCGCCCGGCCGTCCTGGCCGACCCGCTGGCACGCGCGGACCAGCCGGCCCCGCTCCGCCAGGGTGTCTGGGTGGTTGGGGCCCTGGATGCGCAGCCGGTCCGCGACTAGCCGCTCGCGGTCGGCCAGTTCCTGCTCGGGCGCGCCGGCGGCGAGCCGGGCCCGCGCCAGGTCCGAACGCTCCTCCAGGGTGCCCAGATGATCCGGCCCCTGGACCCGCGCGCGATCGCGGACCACCGCCTCGTAGTGGACCACCGCCCGGCGGTGCTCACCGACGGTCTCATAGGCCCAGGCGAGCCCCGAACGGGCGTCGAGGGTCTCCGGGTGGTCCGGGCCGAGCACCCGGGTGTAGTCGGTGAGCAGCGCCGCGACCCCGGCCACCAGGCCGGTCAGGTCCCCCGCGTCGACCCTGGCCCTGATCAGCCCGGCCCGGGCCTCCAGGGTCTGCACCTGGTCCGCGCCCTGGGCCCGGGTCCGGTCGCGGACCACCGCCGCGTACTCGGCGACCGCCGCCGGGTGGTCGCCCGCCTCGGCGTGGGCGGCGGCCAGCCATCCCCGGCTGGTGAGGGTGTCGGGGTGGTCCTCGCCGAGCACCCGCGTCCGGTCCGCGACGGCCTGCGCGTAGAGCTGGAGCGCGAGCCGGTGCTCGCCCGCGCTGAGCCGGGCGTAGGCGAGGCTGTTGCGGTTGGCCAGGGTGTCCTCGTGGTCGGGACCCAGCTCCTCCACCAACCGCTCGTGCAGCCGCTCGAACTCCCGGACCGCCTCCCGGTGGTGGCCGGCGAGCTGGAGCGCGTACGCCAGGCCGCCGCGCGCGGCCAGCGTCTCGCGGTGCGCGGCGCCGAGCACCCGGGTCCGCTCCGCGACCACCGTGCGGAACTCCTCGACCGCGCGCCGGTGGTCGCCGGCCTTGCGGCGGGCGTGGGCGAGGGAGAAGCGGTCGGCGAGCACCGCGGGATGGTCCGGCCCCTGCACCCGGGAGCGGTCGGCGACCACGGCCTCGCACAGCTCCACGGCCTTGACCGGGTCGCCCACCCGGGCGTGGAGTTCGGCGAGCCGGCCCCGGGAGGCGAGCGTGTCGAGGTGGTCCGGGCCGAGCAGCCGGCTCTGGCCCTCGACGACCGCCGTGACCAGCGGGATCACGAAGACCCGCTGCTCCGGCGCGGCGAGTTCGGCCGCCGCCAGCCGGTAGAGCTCGACGGTCTCCGGGGCGGGGTCCGGCGAGGTGCGTCCGGCCGCCGTCAGCTCCCGGACGTGCGGCAGCAGGGCGCGCCGGACGGCCTGGTCGGCCTGCGGCCAGAGCCGGGCGACCGAGCCCGCGAGGTTGCGCTCCGCCCGCGCCCACACCCTGCCGTCCTCGTCTCCGGCCCGCAGGGTGCTGCGGAGCAGCCGGTGGACGTCCACCGTGTGCGGGCCGAGGGTGACCAGGCTGTAGTCCGCCAGCACCCTCAGCGCGGTGTCCACCTCGTCCGGGCGCCGGGAGCCGAACGGCAGCAGCGCCTCGCGCGGCAGCGCCTCCGGGGCGTACCAGGCGAGCGTGCGCAGCAGCTCGACGGCGAACGGCGCGGTCTCCTGGACGGTGCGCAGGGTGGTGCGCCAGAGCCGGGACACCGTGTCCAGGGCGCTCGGCATGGCGCCGGACTTCGACGGCGCCACGGTGCGCAGCAGTTCCCGGAAGGCCCGGTAGGTCGTGCCGGTCTGCCGGATGTGCGCGCCGGCCTGGGCGAGGGCGATCGGCAGGTGGCCGAGTTCGTCGGCCAGGGCGCGGGCCTCGCCGCGCTCGGTCTCGTCGAGCTGGTCGATCTCCTCGCCGCGCCCGGCGGCCCGGTGCAGCAGCCGCACGGCGAGCGGGCCGTCGAGCACGTCGACGCGGATCGGCCGGATGCCCTTGTGCCAGCCGTCGGCGCGGCGGCTGGTGACCAGGTGGTGTCCCCGCCCGAGCAGCCGGCCCAGGTAGGGCGTCAGGTGGACGGGGTCCTCGACGTTGTCGAACACCAGCAGCCACCGGTCGTGCGCGCGGAGCCAGGCCAGCGCCCATTCGACCTGCCGGCTCGGCGTCTCGGCGAGCGCCCAGTCGCGGTGCAGGTGGACGGCGAGGTCGGCGAAGGCCTCGGCGAGCTGTTCGGGCGATTCGGCGGTGATCCACCACACCAGGTCGTACTCGGGCAGGTGCGCGTAGGCGTAGTGCAGGGCCAGGGCGGTCTTTCCGACGCCGCCGAGCCCGTGCAGGGTGGTCGCCTGGGTGACCAGGCCTCCGCCGCCGGCGAGCGCGGCCCCGACGGCGGCCAACGCCTCGGCGCGCCCGACCAGTTCGGCGGTCGGGGTGGGCGGGAGGTGGTGCGAGCCGGGCGGTGCCGCGATGGTCCGGGCGGCCGACTCGGCCTCGGCGGTGAGCACGACCGTCCGCTGCTCGGTGTGCGGGTTGCCGCCGCCGACCACCGGCGAGGCCTTCTGGGGGCGCTGTGCGAAGGGCTCCTGCTCCGGCATCCCCGGGTCGGGCCGGGAGCTCACCGTCATGGACATACTCATGGCGATGTCCCTCCCCCCAGGTCGTCCGGCTGTTTTGACCGACCGTAGTCGTCCGGAGGCGATGTTGTCCCGGCGTTCACCTGATTGCGGGAGGGCTCCACCGAATGGGGCGGTCGGCGCGGACCCGCCCGCCCCACTCGGCCCGCTGGTCATGCCCGCTCGCGGGCGGGCGCCGCCCGTCCCTCCACCGAGAGCGGGCGGCCGTCCGCGACCACGGCCTCCCGGCCTGCGCGGACACCGACCATCGGGCGGCAGCCAATCACGCCGCCCCGCTCACCCGCAAACCTGCCGCTCACGCGAGCCGACGGTCCGTCAGCTTCGCGTCCCGCCCGCCGGATTCGGACCGTACGTGCGCGGTCCCGGGCGGCCGGCCGGCACCGGTTCACGCCCGCACCATTTCCGCAAGACACTCGAACACCATCCGCCCCGACCGATTTCCGGCAAACGGCCGGTATCGTTCCGCTTATTAAAAACGACTTCATACAGCCGCAACAGCACGCGCTTTCTTCGCGACCTACCGGGTGCTAGCCTCGCTTCAATCTCGCGACGCTTGATCCGTCCTTTACCTGGACGGGCGATTCACCGCCGGAAAATCCCGGACCGCCATGCACGCCACCGTTTCGGTAATCCTGAAAGGGTTCAGCATGTCCGCTCCCACGAACACCGCCGCCCCGTCCACCGGCCCCGGTCTGCTCGCGCCCCGGCCGATCGTCGGACTGCTCACCGACTTCGGCCTCGTCGACGACGCCGTCGGCATCTGCAAGGGCATGGTGCTCAGCATCGCCCCGCACGCCAACATCGTCGACGTCACGCACGACGTCACGCCGTTCGACATCTACGAGGCCGGCCTGTACATCCGCGACTCGTTCCGGTACTTCCCGGCCGACGCGGTCTTCGCCTGCGTCACCTTCCCGCACACCGGCGTCCAGGACAACGCGATCGGGCTGCGCACGCCCCAGGGGCACACCTACTTCGCCCCGAACAACGGCCTGCTCACCCGCATCGCCAAGGAGGCGGGCGTCGCCGAGGTCCGCCGGATCACCGCCGAGAAGGTCCGCCGGCCCGTCATCGACCCGACGTTCTACGGGCGCGACATCGTCATTTCGGCCGCCGCGCACATCGCCAACGGAGTACCTTTCAGTGAAATCGGCGAGGAAATCGAGGCCTCCGAAATAACCCTTCTGGAGGTCGCCGAACCGGTCGTCGAGGGTGACTGGATAGTCGGCGAGGTGGCGATTCTCGACAAGAACTACGGGAACGTCTGGACGAGCATCACCCGGGAATTCCTGGACGCCCGGGGCATCGCCTTCGACGCCGAGCTGGAGATCGAGATCGGCGACGCCCGGCTCACCACCCCGCTGCGCCGCACCTTCGGCGAGGCCGGCGACGTGGGCGAGCCGCTCGCCTACATCGCCAGCCGCGACCAGCTCGGACTCGCCCTCAACCAGGGCGACTTCGCCGCCCGGTACGGGGTGGAGCGCGGGCACGCGGTCCGCCTGAAGGCGCGCTGAGCCCACCGTGCGCACGCAGGGGTACGCATTCGCGCTGCTGACCGCCGCCTTCTTCGGCGCCGGCGCCGTGCTGGCCAACCGGGTCACCCGCGAGATCGACCCGCTGCTGACCACCGAGCTCAACCTGTCGATCGGCGCCGTGCTGCTGGCCGTCCAGCTCGCGGTACGGCGCCGGCCGCTGGTCCCGCGCGGCCTGACCCGGGCGGACTGGCTGCGGCTGGGCTTCGTCTCGCTGGTCGGCACCGGACTCTCGCTGGCCCTGGTGATCAGCGGGCTGAGCCGGACCAGCCCGGTCAACGGCGGCTTCCTCATCCAGCTCCAGGGGCCGACGGCCGTGCTGGCCTCGGTCCTGCTGCTCGGCGACCGGCTGCGCGGCCGGCAGTCGGCCGGGCTCGCGGTGACCCTGGCGGGCGGGGTGCTGGTGGTGCTGCGGGACCCCGGCGCGGGCTTCACCGGCGTCGGCACCGGCGACGCGCTGGTGCTGGCGGGCGCGGTACTGGGCGGACTCGCCTTCCTGCCCGCCAAGTCGCTGATGGCCAAGGTGCCGCCGCTGCAACTGGGCCTGTGGCGACTGGTTCCGGCGGCGGTCGTCCTGCTGCCGGTCCTGCTGCTCAGCCCGGGCCCGCTGCGCTGGCACCCGACGGCCGGCACGCTCGGCCTCCAACTCCTGCTCGCCGTCACCAACTTCTGCCTCGCCTACGTCACCCTGCACCTGGCGTTGGAGCGGCTGCGGCCGTGGGAGACGGCGAGCGTGCTCCAGCTGGAGCCGGCGTTCACGGTGCTGGTCGCCCTGCTGGCGCTCGGCCTCGCGCCGACGCCGCTGCAATGGCTGGGCGGGGCGCTGATGATCGGCGGCGGCCTGCTCGCCAACCGGCCCGCACCGGCGCCGAAGCCCGCACCCACGACCACACCGACACCCCCACCGGCGCCGACGCCGGTCCACGACCCGGGCGTCGGCGACCCGCCACCGCCCGTTCCCTCCACCCGACCCGCCTAGCAGAACAGCCGAGGTACCACCCCATGAAGGCGATCCGCGTCCACGCCACCGGCGGCCCCGAGCAGCTCCAGGTCGACGACGTGCCGGTGACCGAGCCCGCCGAGGGCGAGATCCGCATCCGCACCGAGGTCATCGGCGTCAACTACGTCGACGTCTACCACCGCCAAGGCGTCTTCCCCGTCGCCCTGCCGTTCGTCCCCGGCATGGACGCCGTCGGCACGGTCGACGCCCTCGGCCCCGGCGTCACCGGGCTGTCCGTCGGCGACCGCGTCGCCTACGGCGAACTTCCCGGAGCCTACGCCGAGTTCGTCACCGTCCCGGTCCGGCTGGCGACCGCCGTGCCGGACGGCCTGGACTCCGGGACGGCCGCCGCCGCGATGCTCCAGGGGCTCACCGCCCACTACCTGGCGCACGACTCGCACCCGATCGCCAAGGGCCAGGTGGTCGTGGTGCACGCCGCCGCCGGCGGGGTCGGGCAGTTCCTCGTCCAGTTCGCCAAGCGGGCCGGCGCACACGTCATCGGCACCGTCTCCAGCGACGAGAAGGCCGCGCTGGTCAGCGAGTTGGGCGCCGACCACGTGGTGCGCTACGACCAGGAGAACTTCCGCGAGGCGGTCCGCCGGATCACCGACGGCGCGGGCGCCGACGCGGTCTACGACTCGGTCGGCAAGGACACCTTCCTCGACAGCCTGGACTCGCTGCGCCCGCGCGGCACCCTGGTCGCCTACGGCCGGGCCAGCGGCAAGCCCGACCCGATCGACCCGTTCACGCTGGTCCAGAAGGGCTCGCTGAAGCTCACCTGGCCCAGCCTCACCCACCACGTGCTCACCCGCGAGGAGTTCACCGCCCGCGCCGACGACCTCTTCGCGGGGCTGCTCGACGGCACCCTGCGGGCCAGGATCGACCGCACCTACGACTTCGCCGACGCCCCCGCCGCGCACGCCCGGCTGGAAGGCCGGGAGAGCCTCGGCAAGATCCTGCTGCGCCACCCGTAACACCCGCCATTCCGCAGCCCCTTTGACCGACGCCCCGCCGGATTCCGCCTTCGTCCGGCGGGGCGTCACCCGAGACCGGTCCGAACGGCCCTCAGCACGGGAGGACATCACCCCATGGCTCCCCACTCCCCCGGCCCGACCGCCCGCCACCGCCGGATCGCCGTGGTCGGCGCCGGCCCGCGCGGCCTGTCCGTCCTCGAACGCCTGCTGGCCAACGAGCGCTCCCGCCCGTCGGCCGCCGCCCTCACCGTCCACCTCGTCGACCCCTACCCGCCCGGCGCCGGCCGGGTCTGGCGCACCAACCAGTCCCGGCTGCTGCTGATGAACACCGTGGCCTCCCAGGTCACCGTCTACACCGACCCGAGCGTCACCATCGACGGCCCCGTCGAAGAGGGACCCAGCCTCTACGAATGGGCCAAGTCGGCCGTCCCGCAGGGCGCTCCGGGCGAGTACGACGAGCAGGTCCGCACCGAGGCCCGGGCGCTCACGCCCGACAGCTACCCGAGCCGCGCCTTCTACGGCCGCTACCTGCGCGACGTCCACCGCCGGGTGCGCGCCACCGCCCCCGCCCACTGCCGGATCGTCGAGCACCGCACCCGCGCCGTCCGGCTGACCGACGCCGACCCGCTGCCCGGCGCCGCCCAGGTGCTCGTGCTCGCCAACGGCCGCCGGATCGCCGACCTGGACGCGGTGGTGCTGGCCCTCGGCCACCTGGCGACCGGCCCGACCACCGCCGAACGCACCCTGGCCCGGGCCGCCGCCGCGCACGGCCTGGTCCACCTGCCGCCCGCCAACCCCGCCGACCTCGACCTCACCGCCGTGCCGCCCGGCCGCCCGGTGCTGGTCCGCGGCCTCGGCCTCAACTTCTTCGACCACCTCGCCCTGCTCACCCGCGGCCGCGGCGGCCGGTTCGCCAGGAAGGGCGGCCGGCTCGTCTACCACCCCTCCGGCGAGGAGCCGCTGATCCTGGCCGGCTCCCGGCGCGGCGTCCCGTACCACGCGCGCGGCGAGAACGAGAAGGGCGCGCACGGCCGCCACCACCCCCGGCTGCTCACCGAGGCGTACACCGCCCGGCTGCGCCAACGGGCCGCCGCCGGCGAACCGGTGCGCTTCGCCCGGGACCTGTGGCCGCTGGTCGCCCGCGAGGTGGAGGCCGTCTACTACGCCACCCTGCTCGCCGCCGCCGGCCGCCCGGAGGACGGCGCGCGCCTCGCCGAGGAGTACCTGGCCGCTCCCCTGCCCGGCCGCACGGAGGGCATCCTCGACCGCTTCGGGGTCCGCGCCGAACAGCGCTGGGACTGGCACGCCCTCGCCCACCCCTACGCGGGCCGGCGCTTCGCCTCCCGCGCCGAGCACCGCGCGTGGATCGTCGACCGCCTGGAGCGCGACGTGCGCGACGCCCGGGCGGGCAACGTCAGCGGCCCGCTCAAGGCCGCCCTGGACGTGCTGCGCGACCTGCGCAACGAGATCCGGCTCGCGGTCGACCACGGCGGTATCGAGGGCTCCTCCTACCGCGACGACCTGGAGTCCTGGTACACCCCGCTGAACGCCTTCCTGTCGATCGGCCCGCCCGCCTCCCGGATCGACGAACTGCGTGCCCTGATCGAGGCCGGGGTGGTCGACCTGCTCGGCCCGGACGTCCGGATCACCCTCGACCCGCGCGGCGAGCGGCCCGCCTTCACCGCCCACTCGCCCGCGATCGACGCACCGCCGCTGCGCGCCACCGTCCTGGTCGAGGCCCGGCTGCCCGAACCCGATCTGCGGCGCACCGGCGACCGCCTGCTGCGCGGCCTGCTGGACGACGGGCAGGCCGGCACCTACCGGATCCCCGACACCGCCGGGCCCGGGTACGAGACGGGCGGGCTGGCCGTCACCGAGCGCCCGTACCGCCTGCTGGACGCCTCGGGGCGGGCGCACCCGCGCCGCTTCGCCTACGGGGTCCCCACCGAGGCGGTGCACTGGGTCACCGCGGCCGGCATCCGCCCGGGCGTCAACTCGGTGACCCTGGGCGACTCCGACGCCATCGCCCGCGCGGTCCTCGCGCTGCGTCCGCTGCGCCCGGCCGTCGCCGTGGTCCCGGCCCAGCGCCGGACCTCCCCGCGCACCCCGGTCCGCCCCGGCTGACGCCGGCCGCCACGG
>NZ_BAAAKJ010000160.1:0-3008 GCF_039527695.1 Kitasatospora putterlickiae | reverse complement strand
CCGCGCCCTTCGCCGTGTCCGGGCACCGTCGGCGGAGGTGCGCTGGCGGGACGGTGACGGTGCGCTGTGGGCCAATTCGGCGGGCCGCTCCCGACCTACCGTCGGGGAGTCGGTGGGAGGAACGGGCCCGGACCCCGGGCCCGTTCGACCGCCGGACCCCACGCCGCCGCCCGCTCCGGGCGGCGCTCGCACCCCAGCACAGGAGGCTTCGAGGTGTCTGTCATGCCGGTCGGCGGGATCGTCCCCCGCACGGCGGAGGAGGCGGCCGGGAACGCCGCCGACGTCGTCGTCCGCAACGCCAGGATCCACACCGGGGACCCCCGCCGTCCGCAGGCCGGCGCCCTCGCCGTCCGGGACGGCGTGATCACCGCCATCGGGGACGACGCCGACGTCGCCCCGTTCGTCGGACCGTCCACCACCGTGGTGGACGCACTCGGCCGGCGCGTCGTGCCCGGCCTCAACGACGCGCACCTGCACGTCATCCGGGGCGGCCTGAGCTACGTCCTGGAGCTGCGCTGGGACGGCGTGCGCTCGCTGCGCCAGGCGCTGGCGATGCTGCGCGAGCAGGCCGCCCGCACGCCCAAGGGCCAGTGGGTGCGGGTGGTGGGCGGCTGGTCGGCCGAGCAGTTCGCCGAACGCCGGCTGCCGACGCCCGCCGAGCTGAACGAGGCCGCGCCGGACACCCCGGTGTTCGTCCTGCACCTCTACCAGTCGGCGATCCTCAACCGCGCCGCGCTGAAGGCCGTCGGCTACGACGCGACCACCCCCGACCCCAGGGGCGGCCAGATCGTCCGGGGCCGCAACGGCGAGCCCAACGGCATGCTGCTGGCCGCCCCCAGCGCCCTGGTCCTCTACTCCACCCTGGCCAAGGCCCCCGCCCTGCCGCCCGAGGACCGCAAGTCCTCCACCCGGCACTTCCTGCGCGAGCTGAACCGCTTCGGCCTCACCTCCGCGATCGACGCCGCCGGCGGGTTCCAGAACTTCCCGGAGAACTACGCGACGGTGACCGAGCTCGCCCGGGAGGGCCTGCTCTCGCTGCGCATCGCCTACCACCTGTTCCCGCAGACCGCCGGACAGGAGCTGGACGACCTCAAGCGCTGGATCGAGATGGTCCGCCCCGAGGACGGCGACGAGTGGCTCCGGCTCAACGGCGCCGGCGAGAACCTCACCTGGGCCGCCGCCGACTTCGAGAACTTCGCCGAGCCGCGCCCCGAACTGGGCTCCTACGAGGGCGAGTTCGAGAAGGCCGTCCGGCTGCTCATGGAGAACGGCTGGGGCTTCCGGCTGCACGCCACCTACGACGAGACGATCCGGCGCGACCTCGCGGTGTTCGAGAAGCTCGCCGCCGAGGGCCTCTTCCCGCAGGGCAACCGCTGGCTGTTCGACCACGCGGAGACCGTCTCCCGGGAGAGCCTGGACCGGATCGCCCGGCTCGGCGGCGCGCTCTCCGTGCAGAACCGCCTCTCCTTCCAGGGCGAGACGTTCACCCGCCGCTACGGCGCCGGCGCCGCCGCCGAGGCCCCGCCGATCCGCGCGATGCTGGACCGCGGCCTGAACGTCGCCGCCGGCACCGACGCCACCCGGGTCTCCTCCTACAACCCGTGGGTCGCCCTGCACTGGCTGGTCTCCGGCCGCACGGTCGGCGGCCTGGCGATGCGTCCGCCGCAGAACCGGGTGGACCGGGCCACCGCGCTCGCGATGTACACCACGGCGGGCGCCGCGCTCACCGGCGAGCAGGACGTCAAGGGCGTGCTGCGGCCCGGCTGCTACGGCGACCTCGCGGTGCTGTCGGACGACTTCTTCACCGTGCCCGAGCAGGAGATCCCGCACATCGAGTCGGTGCTGACCGTCGTCGGCGGCCGGATCGTGCACGCCGCCGCCGAGTACGAGGGCCTGGACGAGGAGCTGCCGCCGATCAGCCCCGCGTGGAGCCCGGTCGCGCGCTTCGGCGGCTACCAGTCCACCGGCGCCCGCCAGGCGGAGCTGCTCGGCGAGGTCGTCGCCGAGTCCGAGCTGCAGCGCGGCTGGCGCGTCTCGCGCGGGCAGCACGTCGAACGGGAACTGCCGTTCGACCCCTGCTTCGTCCTCTGACGCCCCGGCACCGCCGGCACCACGCGCATCCGCGCACCCAGAACCGACCCAGCACCCAGCACAGACCCAGGGACAGGAACAGGACACGATGGACACCGGACTGCTGATCATCCGCGTGGTGGTGGGCCTGCTCATCGCCGGACACGGCGTGCAGAAGGTGAGCTTCCGCCTCGGCGGCAACGGCCTCGCGGGCGGCACCGAGGAGTTCCGGCACGACGGCTTCCGGGGCGGGCCGCTCACCGCGCTCGCCGCCGGCGCCGGGCAGATCGGGTCGGGCCTGTTCCTGGCCCTGGGCGCGCTCACCCCGCTGGCGGCCATGGTCGCCATGGGGGTGATGACGGTGGCGATCACCGTCAAGGTGCCGCACGGGCTCTGGGTGCAGAACGACGGCTACGAGTACCCGCTGGTGCTGGTGGTGGTCACGGGCTCGCTCGCGCTCACCGGCGCGGGCCGCTACTCCGTCGACCACGCCGTCGGCCTGACCTCCTGGCCGCTGTGGCTGGTGCTCGCCGCCGCCGCGTTCGGGCCGGTCAGCGGTCTGCTCACGCGGGCCGTCCTGCACCGTGCGGACCCGACGGCGGGAGCGGTGGCCGGTGCGCGCGCTGCTGACTGACGCCCTGCGGACGCTCGCCCCGCCGCGCACCGACCGGCACGGACCGCTGCCGCCGCTGATGCTGCTACTGACGGTCACCACCGGCGTGGTCGACGCGGTGAGCTACCTCGCCCTCGGGCACGTGTTCGTGGCGAACATGACCGGCAACGTGGTCTTCCTGGGGTTCGCCCTCGCGGGCGCCCCGGGCCTGTCCGCCGCCGCCTCGCTGGTCTCGCTGGCGGCCTTCCTGGCCGGCTCGCTCGCCGCCGGACGGCTGGCCGGCTGGCTGGCGGCCCACCGGGGGCGCCTGCTGACGGCGGCCGCC
>NZ_BAAAKJ010000159.1:0-11664 GCF_039527695.1 Kitasatospora putterlickiae | reverse complement strand
GCGGGCACCGGCGCCCGGCCGTCCGAAGGTGACCGGCATCCGCCGGGCCAGCTCCAGCCGCTCCAGCAGCAGCGGCAGCCCGCCGCCGCAGACCGGGGCGACGATCCGCAGCTCCGGGTACTTCTCCAGCCAGCCGGCGAACAGCACCGCCGCCGTCCCGAGCGTGACGTCGCACGGCCGGGCGATCTGCTCGATCAGCCGCAGGTCGTCCAGCTCCCCGGCCCCGGCCGGTTCGGCCGGCGGGTGCAGCATCACCGGGGTGCGGTACTGGGCGGCCATCGCGAAGAAGGCGTCGGCCCGCGGGGTGTCCAGGAAGCGCCCGGCGATGCTGGAGTTGACCATCAGCCCGACGAACTCCTCCTGCTCCAACCGCTTCGCGGCGGCGGCGAGTTCGGCGTCCGAGCCGAGCGGGTTGGTGTAGACGTGTCCGCGCAGCGCGGCGGGCCGGGCGCGGACCTGCTCGCCGAGCCAGTCGTGGAAGCGCTCCAGGGTGTCCAGCGGCTGGCGGTAGTTGTCCAGGCCGGGCGTGCGCACCATGGTGCCGGCGCCGACGGGACTGCCGACCAGGGACATGGTGATCCCGGCGGCGGCCTTGAGCTCCACCATGCCGTCGACATCGGCGAGGCTCGGCGGCATGGGGAAGCGGCGGAAGAGTTCGGGCGACGTGATGTGGCCGTGCACATCGATCGTCATCGGCTCGGCACCTCCTGGGACGGCCGCCGGCCGGTCGGCGCGGCGGGGTGGTCGCGGGCCTCGGGCGACTCGGTGAGTGAGTGCCCGCTCGCACCGTAGGATGAGTCCGCCGGATGCGTCAACACGGCCCGGAAATCGGGGGGTTGGTGCAACGAATGGGCTGGGCGGACGGCCCGGGACGGCCGGGACGCGGTCCGTGGGCGCCGGGGCGACATCCCAGTCCGCCGGAGACGGATGCCTCCTGACACTGGGACCGCCTGGCGGCAAGGATGAGGCCGCGGGGCCGCCCCGGGGGCCGAGATGCCCCGGCCCCCGGGGTCCCGCTCTTCCGTATCGGGCGACCCCGCCCCGGTCCGCCGCGCGTCGTCGCTGCGGACGTCCCGCGATCCCGGATCGATTCGAGGAATCGATATGAAGGACATGAAGAGCAACGCGAACGTCTGGCTGGTGACGTCGTCCAGCGTTCAGCTCGGCACGCTGTGGATCATGAAGACCTCGATCCTGCCGATGCTCAACTCGCTGCCCTACGACCGGTACGTCAACACCTGCCAGCTCATCGACATGCACGTGTTCCACCCGATCGCCTTCTGGAACGGCCTCGCCACCGCCGCCGTCGGCGCGACCAAGGCGGTCCGTTCGGAGAACAAGGCGGCCAAGGTGCTGTACGCGGCCGGCACCGTCGGCATGGCGACCGTCGCGGTCGCCTCCGAGGGTTTCAACCGCCCGATCTGGCGCCAGATCGAGCGCTGGAGCCCGTACCGGGACAGCGACGCCGCGTGGCGCGGCAAGCGCCGCCGCTGGCACCTCGCGCACGAGACCCGGACCGTGGGCGCGATCGGCGCCGCGGCCTGCTTCGTGCTCGCCTCGCTGCTCTGACCGGCGCCGGCACCTCCCTCCGTCCGTCCCCGGACCAGCCCGCGACCGTGTGCCGGCCGGGCCGTCCGCTGAGCAAAGGACTGTCATGACCTCGTCCACCGAGAGTGCGGTGGAGGCCAACAAGGCCCTCATCCGCGAGCTGACCGAGCGGGCGTTCAACGAGGGCGACCTCTCCGCCATCGGCGACCGCTTCGCCGAGGACTACGTGGTGCACGCCCCCGGCCTGCCCCCGTTGCCGCCCGGCCCGGACTCCTTCCGCCAGGCCGTGCTGCTGTGGCGCAACGCCTTCCCGGACGTCCACGTGACCGTCGAGGACGTGGCCGGCGACGGCGACCGCGTCTACGCCCGGTTCACCACCCGCGGCACCCACCAGGGGCGGCTGTTCGACATCCCGCCCACCGGCAAGCCGGTCACCGTGCACGAGATGTCGTGCCACCGGGTCGTCGACGGCCGGGTCGTCGAGTCCTGGATCGGCGACAACGTGCCCCGGATCCTGCTCGACATCGGCGCCATCCAGCCGGTCGGCCGTCCCCAGCACTGAGCGCCCGGCACACCAGCCCCGCGCACCCCACAGCCCCGCGCACCCCACCCACCCGAACCAGCCCGAGGGGAGCCCGCATGCACCGCACCCTGATCATCGCCCGGATGCTGCCCGGCGCGGAGGGCGACGTCGCCCGCGTCTTCGGCGAGTCGGACGAGACCGAACTGCCCCGGCTCGCCGGCGTCACCCACCGCTCGCTGTACCTGCTCGGCGACGCCTACGTCCACCTGCTGGAGACCGACGACCCCGGCCCGGAGGCGGTCGAGGCCGCCCGCCGGCACCCGGAGTTCGCCCGGGTCAGTGAACGGCTCACCCCGTTCATCTCCCCCTACCTGCCCACCTGGCGTTCGCCGCAGGACGCGGTCGCCCGGCGCTTCTACAGCTGGGAGCCCGGCGCCGGCGGTCGGTGAGCCCGGCCTCCGCCGCCGGCCACGGCCGACCCGGGGTCCGTTCACCCCGGCCGGCCGTGCGGCACAGGAGCAGTCCCTACACCGGAGAAAAGAGGCAGCACATGACCGACCACCAGGCCGGCGGGACGACCACCGTCGTCACCGCGGAGGAGATCGAGAGCGTCCTCATCACCAGCGCCGGTGCGGCGCCGGACGTGTTCGACGGCTCCCGGCACGTCCCCCTGGAGGAACTCGGCCTCGACTCGCTGGCCGTGCTGGAGCTGGAGGCGGTGATCGCCGACCGCTACGGCCTCAAGGTCCCGGACGGCGCCGTCGCCCTCAGCGTCGACGAGATCGTCGCCGAGCTGCAGGCCGCCGGGGCGGTGGGCTGAGCGATGGCCGGACACACCGAGAACAGCATCGTCATCCAGGCCCCGCTCAAGCTCGTCTGGGACGTCACCAACGACGTCGCCGGCTGGCCTGGGCTGTTCACCGAGTACGCCTCCGCCGAGATCGTCGAGCGGCGCGGCGAGACCGTCCGGTTCCGGCTCACCATGCACCCGGACGAGGAGGGCCGGATCTGGAGCTGGGTCAGCGACCGCACCGTCAACGCCGCCGACCGCACCGTCCACGCCCACCGGGTGGAGACCGGGCCGTTCGCCTACATGCAGATCCACTGGCGCTACGAGGAGCTGCCCGGGGGCGGCACCCGGATGACCTGGATCCAGGACTTCGCGATGAAGCCCACCGCCCCGGTCGACGACCAGGGCATGACCGACCGGCTGAACACCAACTCGCCCGTTCAGCTGGAGGTCATCAAGGCCAAGGTCGAGGCGCTCGCCGCCGACCCGAACGCCGCCCAGCCCAGCACCGCCGGCCCCAGCACCGCCGGCCCCAGCACCGCCGGCCCCAGCGCCGCCGATCCCCGCACCGCCGAGAAGGAGTGAGCGCCGTGGCCGCCAGGAACATCCGCATCATCAGCGCCGACGACGTCCCCGCCAACCGCAAGCGCGGCGGCGAGACCCGCGCGGTGCTCTCGCCCGGCACCGTCGGCTCGACCTCCGGCTTCATGGGGATCGCCCGCCTCCAGCCGGGGGAGCGGATCAGCGAGCACTACCACCCGTACAGCGAGGAGTTCCTGCTCCTCATCCGCGGCGAGCTGACCCTCGACCTCGACGACAAGCCCTTCGAGCTGTTCGCCGGCCAGGGCCTGGTCATCCCCAAGGACGTCCGGCACCGGCTGCGCAACACCGGCTCCGAGGAGGCCTTCGCGGTCTTCCACCTCGGTCCGCTGGCGCCGTCCCCCGAGCTCGGCCACGTCGACACCGAGGACGGCCCGGGGACCACGGCGGACGCCCACATCGTGCTGGGGGAGCGATGACCGCCTTCCCGGCCACGGGCGGACGCCGGGTGGTGGTCACCGGGATCGGCGTGGTGGCGCCCGGCGGCACCACCCGGGAGACCTTCTGGGACCTCATCACCTCGGGCCGCACCGCGACCCGCCGGATCTCCGCCTTCGACCCCTCGGCGTTCCGCTCGCAGATCGCCGCCGAGGCCGACTTCGACGGCGCCGCCGCCGGGCTCACCCCGCTGGAGCTGCGCCGCGCCGACCGCTACGTGCAGTTCGCGCTCGCCGCCTCGCAGGAGGCGGTGCTGGACGCCGGCCTGGAGCTCGACGAGCGTACCCGGGAGGCCACCGGCGTGGTGCTCGGCTCGGCGGTCGGCGGCACCATCGTCCTGGAGGACGAGTTCGTCGTCGCCAGCGACTCCGGCCGCAACTGGCTGGTCGACCCCGACGTGACCAGCCCGTTCCTCTACCAGGGGCTGATCCCCAGCAGCCTGGCCGCCGACGTGGCGGTGCGGCACGGGGCGCACGGCCCGGCGGTGGTCGTCTCCACCGGATGCACCTCCGGCATCGACGCCATCGGCCACGCCTACCAGCTGCTGCTGGACGGCGAGGCCGAGGTGATGATCACCGGGGCCTCGGACTCGCCGATCTCGCCGGTCACCGTCGCCTCCTTCGACGCCATCAAGGCCACCACCCCGGACAACGACGACCCGGAGCACGCCTCCCGGCCGTTCGACCGGGACCGGCACGGCTTCGTGCTCGGCGAGGGCTGCGCGGTGCTCGTCCTGGAGGATCTGGAGCACGCCCGCCGGCGCGGTGCCCGGATCTACTGCGAGGTGGTCGGCTACGCCAACCGCGGCAACGCCTTCCACATGACCGGTCTGCGCCCGGACGGCCTGGAGATGTCCGAGGCGATCAGCGACACCCTGCGCCAGGCCCGGTTCAACCCGGAGGACGTCCGCTACATCAGCGCCCACGGCTCCGGGACCAGGCAGAACGACCGGCACGAGACCGGCGCCTTCAAACGCTCGCTCGGCCACGCCGCCTACGGGGTGCCGATCAGCTCGATCAAGTCGATGGTCGGCCACTCGCTGGGCGCGATCGGCGCGATCGAGATGGCCGCCTGCGCGCTGGCCGTCCAGCGCGGAGTGGTCCCGCCGACCGCCAACTGGCGCAACCGCGACCCGGAGTGCGACCTCGACTACACGCCCAACACCGCCCGCGAGGTGCGGGTGGACGCGGCGCTGTCGGTCGGCAGCGGCTTCGGCGGCTTCCAGTCCGCGATGCTCTTCGCCAAGCTGGGGAGGGGCCGATGAGCGCACGGCGCGCCGTCATCACCGGCGTCGGCGTGGTCGCGCCGAGCGGCATCGGCAGCGAGGCGCACTGGAAGACGGTCTGCGGCGGCGAGAGCCGGATCGGCCCGATCACGCTCTTCGACGCCGGCCCGTACGAGACCACGCTGGCCGGCGAGGTCCCGGACTTCGACGTCAGCCGGTACGTCGAGCGCCGGCTCCAGGTGCAGACCGACCGGTGGACCCACCTCGCCTACGCGGCGGCCGAACTGGCGCTCGGCGAAGCCGAGTTGGACCCGTCCACGATCGAGCCCTACAAGCTCTCGGTGGCGCTGGCCAGCTCCTCCGGCGGCAATCAGTTCGGTCAGCGCGAGCTGCAGCGGCTCTGGCAGCCGGACACCTCGCGGACCGTCGGCGCCTACCAGTCCATCGCCTGGTTCTACGCCGCGACCGTCGGGCAGCTGGCCATCCGGCACCAGGCCAAGGGCCCGTCCAGCGTCCTCGTCTCGGAGGGCGCCGGCGGCCTGGACTCGCTGGCGCACGCCGCCCGACTGGTCCGCCGGGGCTCCGACGTGGTGCTCGCCGGCGGCACCGAGGCGCCGCTCGGCCCGTACGCGCTCGCCTGTCAGCAGCGCGGCGGCCGGCTGTACACCGGCACCGACCCGGCCGCCGCCTACCTGCCGTTCGACGAGCGGGCGGACGGCCACGTGCCCGGCGAGGGCGGCGCGGTGTTCATCGTCGAGGACCTGGAGCACGCGCTCGCCCGCGGCGCCCGGATCCGCGCCGAGATCGCCGGCTGGGCCGCCACCCAGGACGCCGCCGCCACCACCCGGACCGCCACCGGCTCGGCCCGCCAGTACGCCCGCGCGCTCGGCACCGCGATCGAACGGGCCGGCCTCGCCCCGGGGGACGTCGACGTCGCCTTCCCGGACGCGGTGGGCGTGCCCGGCTACGACCGCACCGAGGCCGAGGCGCTGCGCGCGGTGTTCGGCCCGGCCGGCCCGGCCGCCGTCACCACCCAGAAGCCGCTCACCGGCCGGCTCTACCAGGGCGGCAGCGCCCTGGACGCGGCCACCGCCGTGCTCGCCATGGACTACGGCCTGATCCCGCCCTCGGCGGGCCCGGCCCGCCCGGCGGACGGCTGCGACCTGCCCTTCGTCCGCGAGGAGCAGGCCGCCGAGGTGCGCACCGCGCTGATCGGCGCCCGCGGCTTCGACGGCTTCAACAGCGCCGTCCTGCTGCGCGCCCACGTCTGACCCGAGCACCCACCGACCCGGAAGGAGACCGCCATGCCGGTCACCGAGGGCGCGGCACAGGGCCGCGTGCTCTTCCTCATCACCGTCAAGGAGGAGCGCCGGGAGGACTTCCTCGCGGCGTACGAGCAGATCCGCCACCTGGTCGCCGAGGGCGTCCCCGGGCACCTGCGGGACCAGGTCTGCCAGTCCTCCGCCGACCCGGAGCAGTGGCTGATCACCAGCGAGTGGCGCTCGCTGGAGGACTTCGCCGCCTGGGAGCGGACCGAGGAGCACCGGGACCTGGTGCGCCCGATGCGCGCGTGCTTCAGCGACGCCAGGTCCGTCCGCTTCCACATCAAGGCCGAGACCTCGCGGGACACCCCGCGGGCGGGCCTTTCCACTCCTACCACCGCGGGGTGAGGACATGACACGGACAGTGATCATCGGTGGCGGCGTCGCCGGCCTGGTGGCCGCGCTGGCGTTCGCCGACCTGGGGCACGACGTCATGGTGCTGGAACGGGACGCCAACGAGGCGCCGGACACCGTCGACGACGCGCACGGCGACTGGCAGCGGCCGACCGTGCCGCAGATGCACCACTCGCACGCGTTCGGCTCGCTCGGCACCAACCTGCTGCGCGACCGGCTGCCCGCCGTCCACCAGGCGCTGGTCGCGGCCGGCGCCCGGGAGATCGAGCTGGGCAAGGCCATGCCGCCGACCCTGGCCGACCGGACGCCGCACCCGGCCGACGCCGAACTGCGCATGCTCGGCTGCCGGCGGACCACCTTCGAGCTGATCCTGCGCCGGGAGGCGCTGCGCAGGCCGGGCGTCTCGTTCCGCCGGGGCGAGACGGTGCGCGGCCTGACCGTGGCCGGGCGCGGCCCGGCCCGGGTGGCCGGCGTGGTCACCAAGGACGGCCGCACCGTCGGCGCCGACCTGGTGATCGACGCGAGCGGCCGCCGCTCGCAGGGAAACGAGTGGCTGCGCGAGCACGGCCTCGCGGAGCCCGAACCGGTCGTCCGCAGCGCCGACATCACCTACTACACCCGCTACTACCGGGCGCTCGGCCCGCGCCCGGCGGGCCCGCTCAACCGCGGCTTCGGCGCCGGCGGGCTCTGGGACCACTACACCGGCGTGATGTTCCTCGGCGACAACAACACCTTCGCCATCTCCTTCGGCATCCTGCCGGACGACGCCGAGCTGAAGCTGATGCGCGCCGAGGACGTCTTCACGGCGGTGGTCCGGGCCACCCCGCTGCTCGCCCCCTGGGTGGCGCCGGAGGCCTCCGTGCCGATCTCGCCGGTGCACGCGATGGGCGGCCTGGACAACTCGCTGAAGCTGTACGGCCAGGACGCGCAGCCGGTGCCCGGCTTCCTGCCGGTCGCCGACGCGGTCTGCACCACCAACCCCGCGTACGGCCGCGGCGTCTCGCTGGCCATCGCGCACGTGCTCGGGCTGGCCGACCTGGTGCGCGAGCACCCGGAGCCGGACGCCGAGCAGGCCGCGCTGGCGGCCGGCCTGGCCGGGCGGACCTTCCGCCCGTGGTTCGAGGACGCCGTCCGCAACGACGCGGGCCGCGCCCGGCTCTGGCGGGCCACCGTGGCCGGCCGGCGGGTGCCGCCGCTGCCGCCGGACGTGCTCACCTTCGGGACGGTCGCCGAGGCGGCCGCCACCGACGAGGTGGTCTGGCGCCGGCTGGTGCGCACCATGATGTCGCTCGACAACCCGGCCGGCCTGTACGAGGACGAGGAGATCCGGCTGCGGGTCAAGCAGGCGGCCGCGTCCTCGCCGCCGCCGTTCCCCGCCCCGGACCGGGCCACCCTGGTCGACATCGTCCGCCGCGCCGCTGTCTGACGCTCCGTCAGAACCCTTTCCCGGCAAAGCCCCGCCCGCATCATCCCCAGGAGGAGAGTCATGAAGGTCGTCGACCACCCGAACGCCAAGCTCATGGAAGCGGTCTACGCCGCGTTCACCGTGGGCGACGTGCAGAAGGCCGCCGGCTACTGGACCAAGGACTGCGTGCACTACTACCCGGGCACCAGCGAGCTGTCCGGCGCGCACGAGGGCATCGAGTCCGCCCTGGCCTTCGCCGGCCGGATGTTCGAGATCTGCCAGGGCCGCATCCAGATGGAGATCCACGAGATCGGCGCCAGCGACTCGTTCGCCTTCGCCACCGTGTTCACCCGCTACGAGCGCGAGGGCCGGAGCCTGGAGATGCCCTTCGTCAACGTGGCGCGCATCCAGGACGGTCTGATCGCCGAGTTCTGGACCTACCCCGAGGACCAGTACGCCGTCGACCGGTTCTGGGCCTGACCGCCCCAACGACGATTGAGAGGTCGCATCACCATGGCAGGCATCATCAGCAGTTGGGGTGACAACACCAACGGCCAGCTCGGCGACGGCGGCACCGCCAACCGGGCCACCGCGCAGGAGATCAAGGGCCTGGAGAACGTCGTCCGGGTCGCGGCCGGCAGCGGCCACGCGCTGGCCGTCACCGGCGACGGCGAGCTCTGGGGCTTCGGCCGCAACGCCTTCGGCCAGCTCGGCGACGGCTCCACCGAGAACCAGGCGACCCCGGTGCGGACCGTCGGGCTGCCCGGCCGGGTCCGCACCGCCGGCGCCGGCGGCGGCCACAGCGCCGCCCTGCTGGAGGACGGCACCGTCTGGGCCTGGGGCGCCGGCTTCTTCTGCGCGCTCGGCGAGGCCAACTTCGGCGTGCAGCCCGTCCCGGTCCGGGTCGACGGTCTGGAGGACGTCGTCGACCTCGCGGTCGGCGGCGCCCACAACCTGGCGCTCAAGGCCGACGGCTCCGTCTGGTCCTGGGGCCGCGACGACCGGGGCCAGCTCGGCGACGGCCCCGGCTCGACCCGCGAGGGCCGGATCGTCCGCTCCTACATGACCGCCTCCTTCGACTGCCGGCCGCGCCCGGCCGTCGTCGAGGGCCTGGAGCCGGCCGTCCGGATGAGCGCCGGCGGCGGCCACAGCCTGGTCGTGCACGCCGACGGCACCGCCTCGGTCTGGGGGTTCAACGACCGCGGCCAGCTCGGCGACGGCACCACCGTCGACCGCGCCGCCCCGCAGCGACTCACGGGCCCGCACCCGATCGCCCAGCTGGTCGGCGCCTACCACCACACGGTGGCGCTGCTGGCCGACGGCACCGTCTGGGCCTGGGGCCTCAACGACGGTGGCCAGCTCGGCGACGGCACCACCGTCGACCGCGCGGTGCCGGCCCCGGTGCCCGGCCTGACCGGCGTCAAGGCGATCGCGGCGGGCGGCGGCGGCACCGACGCGGCCCCCGGCAACGGCGGCCACGCGCTGGCGCTGCTGGCCGACGGTTCGGTGCGGGGCTGGGGCTGGAACAACTGGGGCCAGCTGGCCGCCGGGCGGGTCCAGATCGTCCCGACCCCGACCCGGATCGCGTTGACCGGTCCGGCGGTGGGCGTCGCCGCCGGCGGCGAGATCCCGCCGACCAACAAGTTCATGGCCAACCCGGGCGGCGGCTTCGGCTTCGCCCTGCTGGGCTGAGGCCCGGCCCCGTGCGAACGCCGGGTGGCCCCGGCCCGTCCAGGGCCGCCCGGCGCGGGCCCGCCCGGCCCGCCCACCCATGACCGCTGACCTCGGGCCGGGGCGCCGTCCGCCCCCGGCCCGGTCCCCGCAGGGAGGCCTCACCCCATGACCGCCGTTCCCCAGACCGCCCCTGCCTCGGCCGGCGCGGTGTTCCTCTCCGAATTGATGTTCCCGTCCACCCCGCGCTGCCTGGCGCTGGCCGCCGAGTTCAGGATCGCCGAGCTGCTCGCCGACGGCCCGCTGCCGGCCGCCGCACTCGCCGAGCGGGCCGGGGTGGCCGCCGGCCCGCTGGCCAAGGTGCTCGCGCTGCTCGCCGAGGACGGCGTCTTCGAGGAGACCGAGCCCGGCGTCTTCGCCAACACCGGGCTGTCCGAACTGCTCCGCCCGGGCGTGCCCGGTTCGATGGACGCGATGGCCCGGATGGTCGGCGCCGAGTGGCTCTGGTCCTCCTGGGGCGCGCTGGACCACAGCCTGGAGACCGGCAGGCCCGGCTTCGAGAAGGTGCACGGCACCGCGCTCTGGCCCTGGCTGCAGCGCAACCCGGCCGCCGCCGCGACCTTCAACCAGGCGATGACCGACTTCACCGACGCGCTGGCCGACACCCTGGTCTCCGCGTACCCCGAGTTCGCCCAGGCCGGCGCGGTCTGCGACCTCGGCGGCGGGCAGGGCACCTACCTGGCCGCGATCCTGCGGACGTACGACGCCGTCGGCCGCGGCGTGCTGGCCGACCTGCCGGGCGTGATCGAGCAGGCCAGGACCCAGCCGGAGGTCGCCAAGCTGGCCGAGCAGGGCCGGCTGGAGTTCGAGCCGGTCGACTTCTTCGCCGGCGTCCCGGCCGGGATCGGCGCGTACGTCACCAAGCAGGTCTGGCACTCCTGGCCGGACGAGGCGCTGGTGCGGCTGCTGCGCCGGTGCCGCGAGGCCTCGCCGGGCGCCCGCTTCGTGGCGGCCGAGCTGGTGCACCGCGAGGGCGTGCCGAGGTTCGTGAAGAACTTCGACCTGGTCATGCTGGTCACCATGAGTGGCGAGGTGCGCACCGAGGAGCGGTTCGCCGAGGTGTTCCGGCGCGCGGGCTACCGGCTGAACCGGGTGGTGCCGACCGGGACGGCCTTCTCGCTGCTGGAGGCCGTGCCGGACCCCGACCCGCTGGACTGAACCCAGGGGACTGAACCGCTGGACCGAACGCGCGGCCCCGGCCTCTGGAATTCCCGGGGCCGGGCGCTTTCACGGGCACCGAAAAAGGGCCCGGATCCGATCCGGATCCGGGCCCAGCGGTTTTCTCCGGGAATTCCCCGGAGAGTCGCGCCGTTCAGTCGAAACGGTATTCCGAAAGGCCGCCGGCCGGTCGGAATCCAAACGATTCGAAGAGCGAGCGGATGGCGCCGTTCCCCTCGGCGGTGACGGCCAGGCCGAGTGGCGCGCCGTCGCCGGAGTGCACCTCGCGCAGCACCTCGGCGAGCAGTGCCCGGCCGTAGCCGCCCCGGCGGGCCTCGGACCGGACGTACATCGGGTTGTACCGGACGACGCCGGCCACGGTCGCGGTCCGGCCGAGGATGGCGACCGGGCGGCCGTCGTCCTCCCAGACCCGCAGCAGGCCGCCGGCGATCTGCCCCTGGACCGAGCGCCGCGCGGTCTCCCGGCTGAGCCCGGCGCCGTGCGCGGCCTCCAGGCACCAGTCGGTGAACAACTCGGTCTCCGTGGCCTCGGCGGCCCTGACCTGGCCGG
>NZ_BAAAKJ010000158.1:11931-13169 GCF_039527695.1 Kitasatospora putterlickiae | reverse complement strand
GTCATGCGCTCGCTGATCGCCTACGACCACTAACCCTTGGCATCACTCATCTAGACCGAGCCGCCGAGGAGGACGCGGTAGACGATCCTGGCGCCGTCGGTGCTCACCTCGGTGCAGAGGTCGCGGCGGTCGAGCAGCCAGCCGTTCGCCTCGCACCGCTGCCGGGGCCGGAGGCGGTCGGCGGCCTCCGCCGTCGGCACGTCGGGCGGGCCCGCCAGGTAGAGCGTGCGCCAGCAGACGGTGCCGTGGCCGTTGCCGCAGTCCTCGCGGGCGTCGAGGACGGTGTAGCCGGGCGGCGGCTTCGGCACCGCCTTCGCGGACGGGATCTGCGCCTCGTGGAAGGCCACGAGCGCGAGCAGCGGGGTCGCGAGGAGGACGAGGGCCAGTTGGCAACGGAAGGCGATGCCCGCCGCCCGGGGCCAGCCGGCCGGGCGCTCCGTGCGCGGGCCGACGATCCGCCGGTCCAGCCACAGGCCGACCAGCACGACCAGTTCGGCGAGCGGCGTGTACAGCAGGTACAGCTCGGCCTCGCTCCGCAGCCACAGCAGGTCGAACGCCACCGCGAGCACCAGCGCCAGCCAGAGCCTCAGCCCGGCGGCGACGGATGCCCGGAGCGGCGTCGATCGGGCACGCAGCAGCCAGTGGACGAGTGGGAGCAGCGTGAACAGGACCCCGACGACGGCCCACAACACGATCCTCACGATCCGAAACCCCTCCCGGCGGCGGACGACGGCGCTCTGGGAGTTCGGACGCCCGGTACCGGTCCCTGGTTCCGGTGCGAAGGAGACCGCCGAGCGGGTGGCGGTGGCGGTCACGTCGGGACTCCTTCCTGGGCGGGTGCCCGTGCCCGTCCCGGGCGAGGGCGGGGCGTGATCGGGGCCGGCGGCTCAGGCGGGCGGGGCGGCGGGCGGCGCAGCGTGGAGGTCGAAGTTCGAAGCAGTCCGGCCGGTTCGGCCGGTTCGGCCGGTTCGGCCGGGAGGAGACCACCATGCAGCGCACAGTCCGGCTCGACCGTCGGATCCAGGCCGGCGCCGCACAGGTCCTCCTCGCGGTGCGCGGCGGCGAGCCGTCGTGGGCCGAACTCGGGTCGCGGCTCGGTGCACTCGCGGCCGACCGGTTCGTCCTGGTCACCGACGGCACCGCGCCCGCCGGCCAACTGGCCCACGTCCGCGCGCTCGCCGCCGACCGGGCGCCCACCTCCGTGCACGACCTGCGCGACGGGCCGCTCCCGGCCACCA
>NZ_BAAAKJ010000158.1:5994-11916 GCF_039527695.1 Kitasatospora putterlickiae | reverse complement strand
GTCGTCGCCGTCGGCGGCGAGCAGGCCTGCGGGCTCCCGGCGGAGGTTCGGGTTCCCACCGACCTGGCCGCCGCGTGCGGGCCCGCGCTGGCCCTGCACCGTCCCGTCCCGGTCGCGCTGGTCTGGGTGCGGGCCGACCTGCTCGCCGCCCGCCCCGCCGTGTGGACGCGCGCCGGGATGGTCGCGGTGGTCCGGCACGTGCTCGCCGTCTGCCCGGCCCAGTACCCGATGCTCGCCGCCCTGCTCCGCCCCGACGCCCGGTACGACGCGCCGACGCTCACCGCTCTGCTCGCCCTGTGCGCCGACGCGCGGGCCGCCCTGGTCTGCTTCGACCCCGACGAGACCGGCCCCGCGCTGGCCCTCACCTACGGCCGGAGCCTCGCCGACGCCCTGCGGGCCGTCGCCGGCCCCGCCCTCGCCCCCGGCGACGCCGAGGCCCTGGGCCTGCTGCTCGCCGCCCGGCTGGCGGTGCGCCTGGGCCTGGCGGCCCGCGCCACCGGCTGGGCCCACCGGGAACTCCTGGCCCGCAACGGCTCGGCGACCACCCTCCCCGGCGGCGTGGACCTCGACCGGCTGACCGCCGCACTCGCGGCCACGGCCGGGTCCGGGCTGTTGCTGCTGGCCGAGCCCGGCCGCCCGTACTGCGCCGACGGCAGGTTGCTGACGCGGATGGACGCCGCAGTGCTGCGGGCCGCCCTGGAAGGCCTGGCCGACCTCGCCGGGGCGGGCGTCCCACGCAGCCGGTCGGCCAGTGCTCCTGCGGTCCCGGCCGCCTGCCCGGGTGCGTGGTGAGACGGCGGGGCTGTGGTCGGGTCTGGGTTGTTGCTGCTGGCTGAGCCCGGCCGCCTGCGCTGGGCCCGCTGATGGCAGGGGGGCTGTGGCGGAGGGCTTGCCGGCCTCGTCGGGGCACGGAGGTCCCACGTGGCCGGTCGGCCGGTGCTCCTGCGGTCCCGGCCGCCTGCCCGGGTGCGTGGTGAGACGGCGGGGTCGTGGTCGGGTCTGGGTTGTTGCTGTGGCAGGGGGGCTGTGGCGGAGGGCGTGGTCGACCTGGCGAGGGTGGGCGTCCCGGTCCGTCGGTTGGCGGGTGTTCCTGTGGGCCCGGGCCGGATGCGGGTTGGCTGGTTCCTGCGTTGGTGGCCTTGGCCGGGTCTGCGCTGCTGCTCCTGGCTGAGTCCGGCCGCCTGCGCTGGGCCCGCTGATGGCAGGGGGGCTGTGGCGGAGGGCTTGCCGGCCTCGTCGGGGCACGGAGGTCCCACGTGGCCGGTCGGCCGGTGCTCCGGTGGCCCCGGGCCGGACGTGGGTTGGCTGGTTCCCGCGTTGGCGGCCTTGGTCGGGTCCGCGCTGCTGCTCCCGGCTGCGACCGGCCGCGCGCCCGGGGCCGATTGCTGTGGCCGGTGAAGGGCCGCCGGACGGGGGCTCGGGCGTGCGGTGAGGGGCAGGGAGCAGGGCGGACGAGGTCGGCTTTATCGCCGTGCTCGCCGCCATGGCCGGGCCCGGGCGCTGCGCCGACGGCAGGTTGCTGAGGCCGTTGGACAGCGCGGTGCTGGGGCCTGGCCGGCCTCGTCGGGGCGCGGGCGTCCCACGTGGCCGGTCGGTGGGTGCTCCTGTGGTCCCGGGCCGGATGTGGGTTGGCTGGTTCCCGCGTTGGTTTTGGCCTTGGTCGGGTCTGGGTTGTTGCTGCTGGCTGAGCCCGGCCGCCCGCCCTGCGTCCAGGACAGGTTGCTGAGGCGAGTGAAGGGCGCCGGCCGGGGGCTCGGGTGTGCGGTGAGGCGGCGCGGCCCCAGGGCGGACGGGGCCGGGTTGATCGCCGTGCTCGCCGCCATGGCCGGGTCCGCGCTGTTGCTCCCGGCTGCGCCCGGCCGCCCACGCTGCGTCCAGGGCCGGCTGTGGCTGGTGAAGGGCCGCCGGATGTTGATCGCCGTGCTCGCGGCCACGGCCAGGACCGGCCCGGGCTGCTCCTGGCTGGGCCCGGCCGCCCGGCCCTACGCCGGTGGGCAGCGTGGTGCGGGGGCGGGGGTGGAGGGCTTGGGCGACCTCGCGGGTCCGGCGCGGCCCGTAGCCGGGCCGCTGTCCCGAGGCCGCCGGAGCCCCTGCGGTTCCGGCGGCCTGGCCGGGCCCGGGTGGGGGTCGGGAACGGGTCGGGAGCAGGACGGGACCGGGTTCCCGTGCGGCCGGGACGGTAGGCGGCACACCGTGGAGGACAGAAACGGCCCAGCACGGACCGCCGGACACCAGAAGGAGTTCCCGTCATGACGGGCACCGTCATCACCGACCTCCGCCGACGCGGAGCCGTCGACCCCAGCCGGGTGCTGACCGGGCCGCTGCGCGCCGTCGGACTCCAGTGGCTCGACCCGGGCCGCAGCGTCGAGGTCACCGCCGAGGGCGTCGAACGCGCCCTGTACATCACGGCGGGCTCCGGCACCGCCACGGTGCCGGGGGCCGAGACCGGGTCCGAGGCCGGAGGCGAGGAATCGACGGCCGCCGACTCCGGGATCCCCCTGGTCGAGGGCACCGCCGTGACCCTGCCGCTCGGCGCGCACACCGTGCTCACGGCCGGCACCGCCGGTCTGGAGTTCTTCCACGCGGTGCTCGCCGTCGCCGGCCACCCGGGCCGGGCCCTCGCCCACCCGGCGGCGGAACGGCCGGGCACCGAACGGCCGGGCACCGAGCGACCGGACGCCGAACACCCCGAGACCGACCACCCGGACCACCCCGACACCCCTCCGAGTCAGAAGGGAGGCGAGTCACGGTGATCGTCACCACCGCGACGGCCTCGGCCGCCGTCATCCTCGGCCCGAACGGCGAGCGCGTGCGACTGCGCTGCCTGGCGCGCCGCTCCATGCTCGCCAGTGCCTGCGAGAGTTTCGACCACCTGCGGCTCAGCCCCGGCGCCCACCACGCGATGCCGGGGCGGCCCGAGGGCGAGACCGTCCTGTTCGTGGTGCGCGGGTCCCTGCTCGTCGGCCAGAGCCTCGACGAGCCGGACCACCTGGCCGTCGACGGCGATCTGCTGCTGGCGACCCGGGGCCGTGCGCTGCTCCTGGAGGCCGGCCCGCTGGGCGCCGAGGTGCTCTGCCTCGCCCTGGCCGCGCCCCGCCGCACCACCGCGACCAGGCACTCCCTGGCCCGGAGGCGCGCCGAACGACGGAGCCGGCCGTGAGCGGCCCCACCCAGGCCGTCGACGCCGTCGCGGCCCGCACCGAGACCCGCACCGAGGCCCCCGCCACCACGGCGGGGGCCGACCGTTCGGCGGCCGACCGGACAGCGCCCGACCGTCCAGCGGCCGGTGCCACCATGGCGGCGCTGCGGTTCGATGCGCCGCACCGGGTCGCCCTCGCCCGGGTGCCCCGGCCGGTGGCGCCGGGGCCGGACGCGGTCACCGTGCGCACCTCCCTGGTCGGCCTCTGCGGCACCGACCTCGAACTCCTCCACGGCACCGCCGCCTACCTGCGCGACGGGCGGGCCCGCTACCCGCTCGTCCCGGGACACGAATGGTGCGGAACGGTCGCCGAAGTCGGCCGTGACGTCACCGAGTTCGTGCCCGGCGACCGCGTGGTGGGGCACACCATGGTGCACTGCGGCCTGTGCCGGATGTGCCGGCGCGGACGCCGCCCGCTGTGCGAACGCCTCACCGAGGTCGGCCTCTACGGCCGTCAGGGCGCCGCCGCCGAGTACGTGGTGCTGCCGGAGCGCTCGCTGTCCCGGATCCCCGGCCAGGTGCCGGACCGGGCCGCCGTGCTGGTCGAACCGGCGGTCACCGTGGTGGCCGGGTTCGAGCGGGCCCGCTGCCGCCTCGGCGACCGGGTGGTCGTCCTCGGCACCGGCACGATCGGGCTGCTCGCCGTCCAACTCGCCGCCCGCCTGGGCGAGTCGGTGGACGCGGTGGGCATCGACCCGGCCGGACGGCGGCTCGCGCTGCACTGCGGCGCGCGCCGCGCCCTGAGCCCCGAGCAGGTCCGCGCGGAGGGGGCCGCCAGGTACTCGCTCGCGGTCGAGGCCTCGGGCGCCGTCCAGGCGTTCGCGCTCGGCCTGGACCTGCTGGAGCCGGGCGGCCGGCTCGCTGTGATCGGCGTGGCCGGCGGCCCCTGCCCAGGCTTCGACCCCGGACAACTCGCCCTGCGAGGGCTGGAGTTGATCGGGATCCGGCACGGCCTGGACCACTACGACCGCACCCTGCGGCTGTTCCGTGACGGCGTGCTGACCGCCGAGCCGCTGATCGCCGCCGTGCTGCCGCCCTCCGCCGGACCGGAGGCCTTCCGGATGCTGGCGGGCGGCCGCAGCGGCCCGCCCAAGGTGCTCCTCGACTTCGGCCGCGCCGACGATCCGGCGCCCGCCCGGCCCGCCGGGGCCCCATCCGTCAAACCCGTCATCGAGACCCAAGGAGATCCCGCGTGATCCTCGTACCCGCCGCCGTTCCCCGTACGGCCCCCGCGTTCCGACGGCTGATCGACCCCCAGCACCTGCCGTCCGCGCACGGCGGGCTGACCGTCGAGACCCTTCCGCCGGGTGTCCGCGTCGAGCACAGCCCCTCCCGGGTGGGTGAATCCGTGACGCTGGTGCTCTCCGGCGGGATCCGCTCGTTCGGGCGCGTGCTCGGCCCGGGCGAGGGGCTCTACCACCCGCCCGGCAGCTCCTGCGGACTCACCGCGCTCCCCGGCGCGCCCGCCGCCGTGCTGACCGTCCGGCCCCTCGCGGTGCCCGGCGACCGGCCCGCGCAGCGCCCTTACCCCGTCCCGCTCGCCCCGCCGAGGCCCGGTCTCCGGTTTCCCGGCGACCCCCCGGATCCGCCGGACCCGCCCGCCCTGGCGGTGCCCGCCGCGCGCAGCGGCGACGCCGCCACCGGCGACACCGACACCGACACCACGCGCGATCCCGGTTCCACCGCCGCGCCGATCGCCGGTTCGGCCGGCATGGCGGTGCGCTGGCTGGCCACCGACGAGACGGTCGGCGCCCACCGGCTCACCGTCGCCGCCTCGGAGTTCGGCGCCGGCGGCAGCCACGACCTGCACCGGCACCCGCACGCCGACGAGTTCTTCCTCGTCCTCTCCGGCGGCGGCACCCACCTCACGGAGAGCACCGGGGTGCCGGTCCGCGCCGGGGACCTGGTGTTCGTCCCGGCCGGCGAGTGGCACGGCTTCCGCACCGGCCCGGGCGGCCCGACCGCCGCCCTCTACGGCTACCTGGGCGCACCGAGCCTCGCCCTGGCCGGCTACCAGGTCCGCCCGGCCACCGTGCCGGAGGTGAACCGATGAGCATCCCGGGGCCGCACGACCAGCACCCCGACGGCGCCGCCCCGCCCGGCACGGTGGCGGTCGTCACCGGTGCCAGCTCCGGCATCGGCCGGGCCGTCGCGATCGCCCTCGCCCGGGCCGGGCACGCGGTGGCGATCGGCTACCGCACCGACCGCGCCGCCGCCCGCCGGACGGCCGAACTGGCCGGCGGGCGGACCGTGCTGCTGCCGCTCGACCTCGCCGACCCGGCCGCCGCCGCCCGCGCCGTGCACAGCGCCGCCGAACAGCTCGGCGGGATCGACATCCTGGTCAACTCCGCCGGGATCAACCGCCGTTCACCCGTCCTGGAGGAGAACCTGGACGACTGGCAGCGGATCCTCGCGGTGGACCTCACCGGACCGTTCGCCTGCGCCCAGGCCGCCGCCCGCCGGATGGTCGGCCAGGGGCGCGGCGGGCGGATCGTCAACGTCACCTCCGTCCACGAGTTCACCCCGATCCTGGGCGGCTCCGCCTACTGCGCGGCCAAGGGCGCGCTGGGCGGGCTCACCCGGGTGATGGCCCTGGAGCTGGCGCCGTACGGGATCACCGTGAACGCGGTCAGCCCCGGCGAGACCGCCACCCGGATGAACGGGGTGCTCGACGACCGCGACCTCAGCGCACACGCCCGGCCCGCCATCCCGGTGGGCCGGGC
>NZ_BAAAKJ010000158.1:4962-5977 GCF_039527695.1 Kitasatospora putterlickiae | reverse complement strand
CGCGGCGGCCGTCGTCCACCTGACCGGCCCGGACGCCGCCTACACCACCGGCGTCTCGCTCACCGTCGACGGCGGCCTGAGCCTGATGAGCGCGATCGCCAACCAGCGCGACGCCGCCCACGAGCAGGCCGCGCGGACCCTCCGACCCGAGGCTCCCGGAAGGAGCGCCCGATGACCGGCATCCCCGGCGCGCGCGCCGTGCACCACGTCGCCTACACCGTCCCCGACCTCGACCAGGCGGTGGCGTTCTTCACCGACGTGCTCGGTGCGCGCCTGCTCTACCGCCTCGGGCCGGTCGCCGCGCCACCCGGGGACGGCGACTGGATGAACCGCCAACTCGGCGTCCACCGCTCGGCGGTGGCGCACATCGCGATGCTGCGCCTCGGCCCGGTCAGCAACCTGGAGCTGTTCCAGTACTCAGTCCCGGACCAGCGCCGCGAGCAGCCCGCCAACAGCGACTGGGGCGGGCACCACCTCGCGATCGCCGTCGACGACGTGGACCGCGCCGTCGCCTACCTGCGGGACCGGCCCGGCGTCGAGGTGCTCGGTGAACCGCAGACGATCGCCGACGGCGGACCGATCGACGGCGACCGCTGGGTGTACTTCCGCACACCCTGGGGCCTGCAGCTGGAGGTGCTCGCGATGCCGCCCGGCATGCCCTATGAACGCGCCACCCCCGACCGGCTGTTCACGCCCACGGAGCCGTGGGACAGCGTCGGCGCGCCGCCGGACGGGACCGCCGACGCGCCGCCCGGCGGGACCGGTGCGTCATGATCGAGACCACCGCCGCCGTGGTGCGGGAGACCGGCGGGCCGTTCCGCCCGGAGACCGTCCGGCTGGACGGGCCGCGCGCGGACGAGGTCCTGGTCCGGATCCGCGCCGCCGGGATCTGCCACACCGACCTGAGCGTGCGGGCCGGCCGCACGCCCGCGCCGCTGCCCGCCGTCCTCGGCCACGAGGGCGCGGGCACCGTCGCGGCGGTCGGCGACGCCGTCACCCGGGTGCGGCCCGGCGA
>NZ_BAAAKJ010000158.1:3797-4878 GCF_039527695.1 Kitasatospora putterlickiae | reverse complement strand
CACCCGGGTGCGGCCCGGCGACCGCGTCGTGCTGACCTTCGACTCCTGCGGCGCCTGCCCGCCCTGCCGGGCCGGGCAGCCGGTGCGCTGCGACCACTGGGACGCGCTCAACCTGTTCGGCGGCCGCCGGCTGGACGGCAGCGCCACCGTGCGCGGGACCGGCCGCCACCGCGGCGCCGCGCTGCACGGCCACTTCTTCGGCCAGTCCTCCTTCGCGGGCTACGCGCTCGCCGACGAGCGCAACACCGTGCCCGTCACCGGCCCGCCGGTGCCGTTCGAGCTGCTGGCGCCGCTCGGCTGCGGCGTGCAGACCGGCGCGGGCGCGGTGTTCAACGTGCTGCGGCCCGAACCCGGCGACACCCTGGTGGTGTTCGGCGCGGGTGCGGTCGGGCTGGCCGCCGTCCTGGCGGCGCGGTCGACACCGGTGGTGCGGATCGTCGCCGTCGACCTGCGTCCGGACCGGCTCGCGCTGGCCCGGGAACTCGGCGCCACCGACGTGGTGGACGCGTCCGCCGGGGACCCCGTCGAGGCCGTCCGCGACCTCACCGGCGGGCGCGGCGCCCAGCACACGCTGGAGACCAGCGGCAGCGTCCGCGCGCTGCGCCAGGCGGTGGACGCGCTGGCCGTCGGCGGCACGTGCGGGGTGGTCGGCGCGCCGCCGGCCGGCAGCGAGGTGGGCCTGGACGTGCCGGGGCTGCTCGCCCGGGCGCCCCGGATCGTCGGGGTGAACCAGGGGGCGAGCGTGCCGTCGCGGTTCCTGCCGGTGCTGGTGGACCTGCTGCGCGCGGGACGGCTGCCGGTGGACCGGCTGGTGCGGACGTACCCGTTCGAGGCGGTCGAGGAGGCGGCCGCGGCGGCGGAGGCGGGGGAGGTGGTGAAACCGGTGCTGACGCTGCCCTGACGCCTCCCCGCAGCGGCTCCGACGACGCCCTGAACCCGTCTGGAGCCGCACCGGCCGCCGTACTGACAGCCGTACCCAACAGCCGTACCCCACAGCCGTACCGATGGGCCCGCCGTCGCGTCCGCCGTCCGCTTCCGCCACCTGCTGCGCACCGACCTGCTGGAGGGCCTGCGCGCGGTG
>NZ_BAAAKJ010000158.1:0-3734 GCF_039527695.1 Kitasatospora putterlickiae | reverse complement strand
GCCCAGAGTGGAGGGCAGAGCGGTTGATCGGTTGGGCCGCTCGGATTAAAGAGTCTGGAGTACCCCCCATGGCAACGAACACGACCTCGAAGACGCTCGGCGTCGCGTCGGTCCTCGTCGGCGTCGCCGCGGCGGCCGCGGCCATCAGGACCGCTGTCGTTGCGGTGGCCAAGCCGGCCCCCGTGAAGGCGACCCCTTCCGCGGACACCGAGCGCCACTGCAAGCCGGGCGAGAGGGACTGCTGAGCCGATCAACCCACGATCGTTTCCGCCCCCGGGTCCCGACCCCACCCCTGACCCCCGCCCCCGCTCCCGGTCGTACCGGAAGCGGGGGCGGGGGCGTGTCCGTCGTTCCTCGGGCAGGAATGCCAGGAACCGCAGGAACCTCAGGAGGCGGCGCTCCGCCGCTGCGGGGGGTGCCGGGGGAGGACGGCCAGCACCTGTGTCCCGCTCTCCTGCGAGAGCCGCGCGATGGTGCAGCGTCCGCCGATCTCGGCCGCCCGGTCCGCCATCGACCGCAGCCCGACCCCGCCGGACGACCCCGTGCGCGCCAGGTCCGTTCCCGCCCGGCCTGCGGGGTCCGCAGAGCCTGCGGGGTCGGTGGCGCCGGTGGAGCCGGCAGGGCCGGTGGGGCCCCCGGCGGGCGGCTGCGGCACACCGCCGAAGCCGATCCCGTCGTCCTGGACGGTCAGCGTCAGGTCGGCCTCGTCCACCCGCAGCGTCACCTGGGCGTGCCCGGCGTCGGCGTGCCGCAGCACGTTGTTCAGCGCCTCGGCGGTGATCCGGTACGCGGCCACCTCGACGGCGGCGGGCAGGTCCGGCAGCGGGTCCGGGTGCAGGGTGGCCGTGACGGCGAGCCCGTCGGTGCTGAACGAGGCCGCCAGGTGCTGGACGGCCCGGGTGAGGCCGAACTCGCCGAGCGGCGCCGGCCCGAGCCGGTCGGTGATCCGCCGCACCTCCTTGATCGCCATCGCCAGGTCGCCCGAGACGTCCCGCAGCGCGTGCGCGATCCCCTCGGCCGCCGCCCCGGCCGCCTCACCCGCCCCCACCCCGGCGCCCGCGCCCGCGCCCGCGCCCGCGCCCGCCGCCGCCCCGGCCGCCGAGGCCGCGTTGTCGACCCGCAGCCGCAGCCCGGCCAGCGCCGGGCCGAGCCCGTCGTGGATGTCCCGCCGCAGCCAGCGCCGCTCCTCCTCGCGCGCGGCGACGATCTGCTCCCGGCTGGCCTGGAGGTCCTCCGCCAGCCGCAGCGAGGCGATGGCCGGCGAGGCCTGGTCGGCCAGCGAGCGCAGGATGTCGGCGTCGCTCGGCTCCAGCCGCTCCTCGCCCGCCCGCAGCCCGACCGTCAGCTCCCCGATCACCACGCCGTGGTGGACCAGCTCGAAGTCCCGCACCGGCCCGTCCAGCCGTCCCACCGCGGCGAGCGGCCGGCATCCGGCCCGGGTGGAGACCGCCAACGCCACGCCCGGCAGCTTCAGTTCCTCCGCGACGGCGGTGCACAGCGCGGCCGGCAGCCGCTGCGGCTCGACCACCTGCCGGACCTGCCCGGCGAGCGTCCGCAGCACCTGGTAGGGCTGGGCGCGGTCGCCGTAGTAGAGCCGGTCCACCACGCCCACCGCCCAGCGGGCGGCCCGTGGCAGGCCCGCGCCCAGCGCGAAGACCAGGGCGATCAGCAGCAGCGCGGCGGCGCCCCGGCCGGGCACCAGCCACGCCGACAGCACCGCCGCGCACGCCACGAACAGCACGGTGAGCCCGGTGGCGAGCAGCAGCCCGGTCAGGACGGACCGGGCCGCCCGGTCCAGCCGCCACCCGCCGTCGCGCACCACCAGGAACGCCACGGCCACCGCCCACACCGCGCCGGCCACGGTGAACAGCGAGTAGCTCAGCCAGTACTCGTACGCGTAGCGGCGGTCGTAGTAGTCCTGCATGCCCGCCCAGAGCAGGTAGGCACCCAGCATCCCGGCCAGGTGCGCGCGCCGCCGGGGCGCGCTGCGCCGCAGCAGCCGCACCAGCAGCACGGTGGCGGCGATGCCGATCAGCAGGTAGTTGGCGGCGTCGTAGAGGCCGCCGACACGGTCGGACACGGAGCCGAAGAAGTTCGCGGGCGCGCTGTCGGCGAGCGGGTTGGGGTGGCCGAAGACGGTCGGGCGGTCCAGGTAGGACATCGTGTCCGGGATCACCCAGAGCGTGACCGCGCCGATGTACCACCACCACCGGCGGGTGGTGAGCCGGGCGGCCGGCAGCCAGAGCGGCAGCACGTAGAACACGGTCACGCTGACGGTGTCGCAGACCGCGCGCACCACCGCGGCGGTGCCCACGAGCCCGGGATCGGAGACCTCCACCCAGACGGGCGCGGCGACGGCGCTCGGCAGCATGGACGTCAGCGCGTAGACGAGCATCACCCAACCGAGCGGATTTCCCGGCCGGTGGGCGTGCAGCAGCATGCCCGCCGCCGCCGTCGGCAGGGCGTAGACCAGGATGGCGAGCTGGTCCCGCGGGCGGTCCACGCCGGAGGAGCCGAGGTGGACCAGGACGTAGCAGGCCCAGAGGGTGGCGACCGCCAGGCAGAGCACGGTGAGCGCGGCGGCGCCGGTGAGCCGGCGCTGGGCGGGCGTCCGGCGTGGCGGAGCCCCGGCACGCGCGTGCGGCCGGGGGCGGGAGGGGATCACCGTGGTCATGGCACCACCTAGGGACGGGTGGGGAGGAGGGCCGCCGACGGCCGGGCCGCGCGTCAGGGCGCGCTGGCTCCAGTTTCGGCCGCCCGCCGTCCCGGGCGCATGGGGTCGTGGTCTCGTCCGCGCCGATCGGGGGACGCCCCCGTCCACGGCCCGCCCGTCGGACGGGCACCCGCCGTCACCGTCGTCACGCAAAGTCATGAACATATCGCTGGTAGTGTCGGCCACGTGGAGGAAAACCAGCCAGCCGAAGAAGCGCGGCAGCCGGAGGGCCGGCCGGACGAGGAACGGGCGCCCGGGCCGGTCCGGGTCCTGATCGTCGACGACCACCCGCTGTTCCGCGAAGGCCTGAAGGCCGCCCTGGAGAGCGCCGAGGGCATCGTCGTCGTCGCCGAGGCCGAACGTGCCGGCGACGTTCCGGAGGCGGTCGCCCGCCACCACCCCGACATGGTCGTGATGGACCTCTCGCTGCCCGACGGCTCCGGACTGGAGGCCACCCGACGGCTCTCCACCGACCAGCCGGCCCCGCCGGTGCTGATGCTCACCATGGCGGACGACGACGGCAGCCTGCTCGCCGCCCTCCAGGCCGGCGCCCGCGGCTACCTGGTGAAGGGCGCGGGCCGCGAGGAGGTGCTGCACGCGGTGCGCACCGTCGCGGCCGGCGGCGCGGTGTTCGGCGCGGACGTCGCCGAACGGATCACCACCCTGCTGGCCGGCGCCCGGGTCCGCGAGGCCGGCCAGCTCTTCCCGGCGCTCACCGCCCGCGAGGCCGAGGTGCTCGACCTGGTGGCGCGCGGACTGGACAACCGCCGGATCGCCCGGGAACTGGTGGTCGCGGAGAAGACGGTCCGCAACCACGTCACCCACATCTTCGAGAAACTGCACGTCGCGACCCGTGCGGAGGCCGTCGCCCGGGCCCGCGACATGGGACTCGGCGACGGCTGAACCGCGCCCCTGGCGGGCACCCCGCCGCCGCCCCGGGCCGGGGCCGGGACCGGACCCCCGTCCCGCGCCGCCGGGACGGCGGGACACGCAGGATGCGGGGGGAGGAGGCCCTCATCAT
>NZ_BAAAKJ010000157.1:8693-23932 GCF_039527695.1 Kitasatospora putterlickiae | reverse complement strand
CCCGGCCGCCAGGGCGAGCCCGCCGCCGACCCGTTCCAGACCGCCCGCCCCCAGCCCGGGGGTGCGCCCGCCGCCCCGGACGCCGCCACCGCCCCCGCGGTGGACGGCCCGTCCGGCCCGAAGCCGGCCCCCGCCGCCGCCAAGCCCGCGCCGGCCGCCAAGCCCAAGCCCAGCGCCGTCAAGAAGCTGGTCAAGCTCGCCACCTACGCCGTCGTCGGGGTGGGCTTCCTCGGCGCCGCCGCCTACGGCACCGGGCTGATGCTGAACCAGTCCGACGTCCCCAAGGGCACCGTGGTGCTCGGCACGGACATCGGCGGCAGCAGCCGCGACCAGGCCATCCACCAGCTCGACGAGAGCGTCGGCAAAGCCGGCCAGCAGCCGGTCAAGCTGAAGGTCGGCGAGCAGACCATGGACCTCGACCCGACCGCCGCCGGGCTCGCCTTCGACACCACGGCCACCGTGGACAAGCTCGCCCAGCACTCCTACAACCCGGTGGACGTCCTCAAGTCGCTCAAGGGTGACGAGAAGGCCGTGCCGCCGGAGGTCAAGGTCGACCGGGCCAAGCTCAACTCGGCGCTGAAGGCGCTGGTCGGCGGCACCGGGCAGGGCCTCCAGGAGGGCTACATCAAGTTCTCCGAGACCGGCGAGACCATCGTCGTCCCCGGCAAGGCCGGCCAGGCCGTGGACTCCGCCTCCGCCGTCGACCTGGTCGACACGGCCTACCGCGACCGCGCCGCCGGCAAGCCCGAGCAGCCCGTCGCGCTGGCGGTGACCGCCGCCCAGCCGAAGACCTCCGCGCAGGCCCTCCAGGGCGCGGCGGACACCCTCGGCAAGTCCGCGATGAACGGCCAGATCCACATCACGGCCGGCACCAGGAAGTTCGACTTCGGGCCGAAGACCGCCGCGGTGGCGCTCACCCTGGTTCCGGACGCCGACGGCAAGTTCGTGCCCAAGTGGGACCTCGACGCGCTGGGCCGCCAGCTGACCGCCGCCGGCTTCGACAAGGTGAAGACGAAGAAGAACGGCCAGCTCGTCCCGATCACCCCGCAGGACGTCGCGGACCAGATCACCACGCTGCTCGACAAGTCCGGTGACAAGGAGCGCACCTTCAAGTTCCCGGTCTGACCGAACCGTTATCGAGGGGCGGGCCCGGATTCGGGCCCGCCCCTCGACAACCCCGCTCCCCGGTCAGCAAGATGTGTCGCCTATCGTCCGCCACATCCGTCCCGGGAGAACCCGCATGGGCCGCCGCCCCCTGTTCCGCCACACGGCCCTGCTCGCCGGCCTCACCGCCGTCTCGCTCTCGCTGACGCTCTGTTCCTGCGGCCCCGGCGGCTCCGGCGCCCGGGCCCTGCCCAGCGCGGTCGAGAGCCCCAAGCTCACCGCCGTCGACATCAACCCGCACGACCGCGCCGAACTGCGCCAGGGCGGCACCCTGCGGATGGCGATCCCCCAGTACTCCACCCAGTGGTCGCCGCTCCAGGCCGACGGCGGCGAGTCCTCCACCATCGCCGTCGCCAAGCCGCTGCTGCCGACCTTCTTCCGCTCCGACGCGGCGGGCACCCAGACCCCCAACCCTGCTTACCTTGAGGACGCGCACACCGAGCAGCGGGACGGCCGGCAGGTGGTGGTCTGGACGCTGAACCCCAAGGCCCGCTGGTCCGACGGCACGCCGATCACCTGGCGCGACATCGAGGCCAACTGGAAGGCGCTGAACGGCAAGGACCCGGCCTTCCGGGCGGCCAGCAGCACCGGCTTCGAGCTGGTCTCCTCGGTCGAACGCGGCAAGGACGACCACCAGGCCGTGATGACCTTCGAGCGGCCGTACTCGGAGTGGCAGACGATGTTCAACGGCGCCGCCAACGCCCCGCTGCTGCCGGCGGGCAAGGTGGCCACGCCCGAGCTGTTCAACACCGCCTACCTGGACGCGATCCCGGTCACCGCGGGCCCGTTCAAGGTGGAGCGGATGGACCGGGCCGCGCAGACCGTCACCCTGGTCGCCGACCCTGCCTGGTGGGGCGACAAGCCGCTGCTGGAACGGATCGTCTTCCACGCCATGGTGCCCAACACGATGGCCGCCGCCTTCAGCAAGGGCGAGATCGACCTGTTCAACAACGGCCCGGACGTGGCCGGCTACCAGCTGATCCGCAGCACCCCGGGCGCCGCCGTCCGGCGGGCCGGCGGACCCGACTTCCGGCAGTTCACCCTGAACAGCCGCAGCCCCGCGCTCACCGACCCGACCGTCCGCCAGGCGATCTTCCAGGCGATCAACCGGGACGTCATCACCCGCTCCGACCTCGCCGGTCTCGACTGGCCCACCGTCACCCTCAACAACCACCTGCTGGTGGCCAACCAGAACGCCTACCGGGACAACTCCCTCGGCCTCAGCCGCTACGACCCGGCCGAGGCCGTCCGCAAGCTCGACGCGGCCGGCTGGAAGCTCGACGGCGACGTCCGCCGGAAGGACGGCAGGGAGCTCAACCTGCGGATGGTCATCCCGGCCGGCGTCACCCAGGCGCAGAACGAGGCCGCCTCCGCCACCGGCATGCTCAAGGACATCGGGGTCAAGGTCACCACGGTCACCGCCAACCCCAACGAGTTCTTCGACAAGTACGTCAACCGGCGGGACTTCGACATCACCGCCTTCTCGCTGCTCGGCACGCCGTTCCCGGCCAGCGGCAACCGGACCAACTTCGCCACCAACGGCGGCACCAACTACTCCCAGGCCGGCAGCCCGGCGGTCGACGCCGCGTTCGACCGGGCGGCCTCCGCTACTGACGCGGCCAGCACCTTCGAGGCTCTCAACCAGGCCGACGGCGAGCTGTGGAAGGTGGCCGGCATGCTGCCGCTCTACCAGCGCCCGCAGCTGTTCGGCGCCCGCGCCGACCTCGCCAACATCGGCGCCCAGGGCCTGTCCGACATCGTCTGGGAGAACGTCGGCTACCAGAAGTGACGTTTCGCCGTGCCCGACCGCACGGCGCGCGGCAGGGGCCCCGGAGTCCAGCGGACCCCGGGGCCCCTCGGGCACGTTCGGCGACGCGCGCGGGCTCAGCCCGAGCCGATCACGTCCCGCACCTCCGGGAAGTGGCAGGCCGACTCGTGCGCGGCCGGACCGCTCAGCACCTCGGGCACCGCCAGCGGCGGGACCTCGTCGGCGCAGCGCTCCTCCGCCTTCCAGCAGCGGGTGCGGAAGCGGCAGCCGGACGGCGGGTTGGCCGGCGAGGGGATGTCGCCGCTGAGCAGGATCCGCTCGCGCCGCTCGCGCCCGGTCGGGTCGGGCACCGGGACGGCGGAGAGCAGCGCCTGGGTGTAGGGGTGGGTCGGGTGGGAGTAGATCTCGTCCTCCGTGCCGATCTCGACCAGCTTGCCGAGGTACATCACGCCGACGCGGTCGGAGATGTGCCGGACGATCGAGAGGTCGTGCGCGATGAACATGTAGGAGAGCTGGAAGTCGTTCTGCAGCTGCTCCAGCAGGTTGATCACCTGCGCCTGCACCGAGACGTCCAGCGCCGAGACCGGCTCGTCGCAGATGATGATCTCAGGCTTGAGCGCCAGCCCCCGGGCGATGCCGATGCGCTGGCGCTGGCCCCCGGAGAACTGGTGCGGGTACCGGTTGATGTACTCCGGATTGAGGCCGACGACGTCCAGCAGGTCCTGGACCGCCTTGCGGCGGTCGCCCTTCGGCGCCACCTCGGGGTGGATCTCGAAGGGCTCGCCGATGATGTCGCCGACCGTCATGCGCGGGTTGAGCGAGGTGTACGGGTCCTGGAACACCATCTGGATGTTGCGCCGCACCGCCTTCAACCCGGCCCCGGAGAGCCGGGTGATGTCCTCGCCCTTGAACCGCACCTGGCCGGCGGTCGCCTTCTCCAGGTTCATCAGCACCTTGGCCAGCGTGGACTTGCCACAGCCGGACTCGCCGACGATGCCGAGCGTCTCGCCCTTGCCCAGCTCGAAGGAGACGCCGTCCACCGCCCGGACGGCGCCGACCTGCTTCTTGAAGACGATCCCCTGGGTCAGCGGGTAGTGCTTGACCAGGTCCTTGACCTCCAGGATGGGCTCAGCCATGGAGGGTCTCCTTCCAGAAGTGGCAGGCGCTGCGGCGGCCCGGCAGGTCGGCCCCCTCGGCGTCCAGCACCGGCACCAGGCGCGGGAGTTCGGTGCGGCAGACCTCCTGGGCCCGGTCGCAGCGCGGGTTGAACGCGCAGCCGGCCGGGATCCGCAGCAGGCTCGGCGGCAGGCCCTGGATGGCGTAGAGGTTCTGGCCCTTCTGGTCCAGCCGGGGGATCGAGTTGAGCAGGCCCTTGGTGTACGGGTGGGCCGGGCGCGCGTACAGCTCGTGCACGGGCGCCGTCTCCACGATCCGTCCCGCGTACATCACCGCGATCTTGTCGGCGACGTCCGCGACCACGCCCAGGTCGTGGGTGATCAGGATCAGCCCCATGTTGAATTCGGCCTGGAGTTCGGCCAGCAGGTCCATCACCTGCGCCTGCACGGTGACGTCCAGCGCGGTGGTGGGCTCGTCCGCGATGATCAGGTCCGGCTCCAGCGCCAGCGCCATGGCGATCATGATGCGCTGGCGCATGCCGCCGGAGAACTGGTGCGGATAGTCGCCGACCCGCTGCCTGGCGGCGGGGATGCGCACCCGCTCCATCAGCTCGACGGCCTTCTCCTTGGCCTCCTTGCGGCTCGCCCCCTGGTGCACCCGGAACATCTCGCCGAGCTGGTAGCCGACGCTGAGCACCGGGTTCAGCGAGGAGAGCGCGTCCTGGAAGATCATCGCGATCTTCCGGCCGCGCACCGCCCGCCGGGCCTTGGGGGTCATGGTGAGCAGGTCCTGGCCCCGGAACCGGATCGATCCCGCGGTGATCCGCCCCGGGGGCATGTCGAGGATGCCCATGATCGCCTGCGCGGTCACCGACTTGCCGGAGCCGGACTCGCCGAGCACCGCCAGGGTCTCCCCCGCCGACACCGAGTAGCTCACCCCGTTGACGGCCTTGGCGACGCCGTCCCTGGTGTGGAACTCGATGTGCAGGTCCTCGACCTCCAGCAGCGGGGTGCCGGGCACCAGGTTCTCCCGGCGCGCGCCCAGCACCTCCACCGCGTCCCGGTCCGCGTCCGCGCCGTCCTTCGCCGGCTTGGTCATGTCAGTCATGGTCCGCGGCCCTCCTCAGCGCAGCTTCGGGTCGAGGGCGTCGCGCACCGCGTCGCCGAGCATGATGAACGCCAGCACGGTGATGCTCAGTACGGCGGCCGGGAAGAGCAGCACGTGCGGGGCGTTCAGGAAGCGGGCCTGGGCGTCACTGATCATCAGGCCCCAGGAGATCGCCGGGGACTGGATGCCGATGCCCAGGTAGGACAGCGAGGCCTCGGCCCCGATGTAGACGCCCAGGTTGATGGTGGAGACCACGATCACCGGGGCGACGGCGTTCGGCAGGATGTGCCGGCTGACGATCCGCCCGGTGCCGGCGCCCAGCGCGCGGGCCGCCACCACGTAGTCGTTGTGCTTGTTGGCCAGCACCGCCGAGCGCATCAGCCGGTAGATCTGCGGCCAGCCGAGCACGGCCATCACCGCGGAGACCGTCCAGGCGTTGCCCTTGCCCCAGGTCGACATGATGAGCATGCCGCCGAGCAGCAGCGGGACGGCGAAGAAGATCTCCGTGACGCGGGAGAGCACGCTGTCGCCGAGACCGCCGATCCAGCCCGCCCACAGGCCCAGGACGCCGCCGACCAGGACCACCAGAGTGGTGGTCACCAGGCCGACGATGATCGAGTTGCGGGCGCCCCAGATGGTGCGGGTGTAGATGTCGCAGCCCTGGACGTCGAAGCCGAACCAGTGGTCGCCGCTCGGCCGCTTCAGCGAGTCGGCGAGGTTGCAGAAGCCGCCGGCCCGCGGGTCGGCGTCGGTGAACAGGCCCGGGGCGACGGAGAGCACCACCATGAACAGCACCAGGAACCCGCCGATCAGGAACAGCGGGTTGCGGCGCAGGTCCGCCCAGGCGTCGCTCCAGAGGCTGGCGACCCGCTCGCCGCCCTTGCCGTCCTCGCGTCGTTTGCCGCGACCGCGCTGTCCGGGGATCGCCGCACTCGCGTTCTCGCTCTTCGTCGGCTCACTCATAGCGGATCCTCGGGTCCAGGACGGCGTACAGCAGGTCGACCACCAGGTTGGCGAACAGGTAGACCATCACCAGGGCGCTCACGATGCCCACGACGATGGTGCGTTCCCGCAGGTAGACGGACTGGAAGAGCTGGTGTCCGACGCCGGGGATGTTGAAGATGCCCTCGGTGATCACCGCGCCGCCCATCAGGCTGCCGAGGTCCATGCCCAGGAAGGTGACGATCGGGATCAGCGCGTTGCGCAGCCCGTGCCGGACCACCACCCGCAGCGGGCTGAGGCCCTTGGCGACCGCCGTCCGGACGTAGTCCGCCCGCATGACCTCGATCAGGCTGGTCCGGGTCAGGCGGGCCACGTACGCCAGGGAGGTCGAGGCCAGGACGTAGCCGGGCAGCAGGTAGGAGCGGAAGCCCGCCTCCTCGTTGAAGGAGACCGGGAAGAAGTCGATGCCGTAGTCGGTGTTGAGCTTCACCCCGAGGAGCAGCTGGAGCACGAAGCCGATCACGAAGACCGGGATCGAGATGACCATCAGGGTCGAGATCAGCACCACGTTGTCGATGAACCTGCCGCGTCGCAGGGCGGCGACCACACCGGCGGTGATGCCCACCACCATCTCGATGACCAGGGCGGTGAGCGCCAGGTTGATGGTGTACGGGAAGGCCCGCCGCATCACGTCGACGACCTGGTTGCCGCGGTAGTCCTCACCGAAGTCGCCCTTGAACAGGCCGGTCAGGTAGTCCCAGTACTGGATGAAGAACGGGTCGTCCAGGTGGTACCGGTCCCGGAGGACCTGGACGACGGAGGGGTCCTGCCGCTTCTCACCGGCCAGTGCCGTGATGGGGTCGCCAGGCAGCAGGAAGACCAGTGCGTAGATCAGGAATGTCGCGCCGAGGATCACAGGTATGGCCTGGATGATCCGGCGGACCACATAGCGGCCCATGCGGTCTCCTCGTGGTCGGGGCACGCCGGAGCCGGGCGGCGCGGGGGTTGCCCGCACCGCCCGTCACGGCGCGCCGGTCGGACTGGACGGCGGTCAGGCCAGCTCGACGTTGGCCAGGTCGATGCGGTTCTGGGCGTCCACGACCACGTTCTTGACGGTCTTGGTGTAGGCGGCGGAGGTCATGTAGGTGTAGACCGGGATGTACGGCAGCTCCTGGATGAGGATGTCGTCGGCCTGCTGGTACAGCTTCTGACCCTCCTCCAGGCTCTTCGCCTGGTCCGCCTGGGCGAGCAGGGACTCGAACTGCTCGTTGACGTAGCCGCCGTAGTTCGAGCCGTTCTCGATCGCGACCTTGGAGAAGATCGGACGCAGGTAGTTCTCGATCGACGGGTAGTCCATCTGCCAGGCCATCCGGAAGGCACCGGAGAACTGCTTGTCGCCCAGCGAGTCCAGGATCTTGCCGAACTTCTCGAACGGCTTGAAGGTGACCTCGACGCCGAGGTTCTTCTTCAGCTGGTTGCCGACCGCCTCGATCCACTCCTTGTGGCCGCCGTCGGCGTTGTAGCCCAGGTCGATCGTGTTGTTCGGGACGCCGCCGGCGGCGTCGAAGATCTGCTTGGCCTTGGCCGGGTCGTACTTCGCCGCGTCGCCCATGGCGCCCTTGCGGTAGCCCGGGATGATCGGGCTGATGAAGTCGTCGGCCGGGATGCGGGTGCCCGAGAAGATCCGCTCGGTGATCGCCGCGCGGTCGATCGCCATCGAGATCGCCTTGCGGATCTCCGGCTTGCCGTACGCGGCCGGGTTGGTGGCCAGCGGGAAGCCGATGAAACCGACGCCGGACTCCGGCTTGTAGATGTAGCGGTCGCCGAACTCGCTCTTGACCGTGCCCATGGCCGAGATCGGGAGCTTGTTGGTGATCTGGATGTTGTTGGCCCGCAGATCGTTGTAGGCCGTTTCCAGCTTGTCGTAAATCTTGAACGTGACGGAATCCAGCTTCGCCTTTCCGGCCGATTCCGGGAAGTTCTCGTAGCGCTTGATCGTGATCTTCTGGTTGTGCTCCCACTTCCCGTCCATCTGGAACGGGCCGTTGCCGATCGGGGCCTCCTCGAAGGCCTTCTGGTCCTGGAAGAACGCCTTCGGCAGCGGGTAGAACGCGTTGTAGCCGAGCATGATCTTGAACTGCGAGAACGGCGCGGCGAGGGTGACCGTGAAGGTCTTGTCGTCGACGACCTTGAGGCCCTTGAGCTTGTCCGTGGCCGGCTTCTTGTCCTTGCCGGGCGCGAGCTCCTCGGCGCCCTCGATCTTGGAGTAGAACGGCAGGCCCTCGGCCGCGTTGTCCTGGTTGGCGCCCCAGTTCCAGGCGTCCACGAAGGACTGCGCGGTGACCTTCTCGCCATTGTGGAAGGTGAAGCCGTCCTTCAGCTTGATCGTCCAGACCTTGCTGTCCGGGGACTCGATCGACTCCGCGACGCGCAGCTTCGGCTCGTTGGTCTGCCGGTCGTACTCCACCAGGCCGGCGAAGATCTGCGCGAGCACCTGGGCGCCCTCGGACTCCGCGGTGTTCTGCGGGACCAGCCCGTGCTGCGGCTCACCCGACTCGATGCTGATCGAGCCGCCCTTCTTGCCCGCCCCGTTCGCCCCCTCCGAGGACTTCTTGTCGCTGCCGGTGCTGCAGGCGGAGACCGCGAGCGCCGTGCAGGCCGCCAGCGCGGTCCAGCGCATCGTCTTGGTGAGCCTCATTCAACTGCTCCTCGTTTTAGGGGCTTAGGAACGAACGGCGCCCCGCCACTCGGTGTGCCGGGTACGGCGGGGGTCGACATCTCAGGGCCGATCCGCACAGTCGGCGAGGTGACCACTGATACGCGCAGAGCAACTATCGATCAACCGACCCCTTCGGTGGAATCGCCGTCACATCTCTTTTCAATTACAGGCCGGGACCAACCCGTGACAATACTCGGCAAATTCCGCCATATCGCGCCCGGAATCATCGGTTCCGCCTTCCGAATAGCGAACCGGAAGTTCCGGTATTCGAATATTTACGAAGCGTAATGATCGAATTGGTCCGGCCGGCCGGGACGGCCCCCGGAATTGCCGCAGGTCGGCGGGTGGACAAACGCCGGAGCGCGCCCTCCATCAGGAGGACGCGCTCCGCGACGGGGCCTGGCCCCGGTGTCAACCGGTTTCCGGACCGCCCCGCTCTGCCTGGCCGTTCCCGGCCTGGCCGGGCTCCGCCTGGCCGGGTTCGGCCTGCTCGGCCGGTCCGCTCTCGGCCTGGTCGCGCTCGGCCTGGTCGGGTTCGGCCTGGTCGCGCTCGGCCGCGAAGTGGCAGGCCGACTCGTGCGCGGCCGGCCCGCTCAGCCAGCCCGGCACCGCCAGCAGCGGGACCTCCACCGCGCACCGCTCCCGCGCCTTCCAGCACCGGGTGCGGAACCGGCACCCGGACGGCGGGTTGGCCGGCGAGGGCACGTCACCGGTCAGCACGATCCGGTCCCGGCTCTCGCGCGCCGTCGGGTCCGGCACCGGCACGGCCGAGAGCAGCGCCTGGGTGTACGGGTGCGTGGCGTGGTCGTAGATCTCCCGGTCGCTGCCGATCTCGACCAGCCTGCCGAGGTACATCACCCCGACCCGGTCGGAGATGTGCCGGACGATCGAGAGGTCGTGCGCGATGAACATGTACGAGAGGTTGAACTCGCTCTGCAACTGCTCCAGCAGGTTGATCACCTGCGCCTGCACCGAGACGTCCAGCGCCGAGACCGGCTCGTCGCAGATGATGACCTCCGGCTTGAGCGCCAGCCCCCGGGCGATGCCGATGCGCTGGCGCTGCCCGCCGGAGAACTGGTGCGGATACCGGTTGATGTACTCCGGGTTGAGACCGACGACGTCCAGCAGGTCCTGGACCGCCTTGCGGCGGTCGCCCTTCGGCGCCACCTCCGGGTGGATCTCGAACGGCTCCCCGATGATGTCGCCGACCGTCATGCGCGGGTTGAGCGAGGTGTACGGGTCCTGGAACACCATCTGGATGTTCCGGCGGACGGCCTTCAACCCGGCACCGGAGAGCCGCGAGATCTCCTCGCCCTTGTAGCGCACCGAGCCGCCGGTGGCCGGCTCCAGGTTCATCAGCACCTTGGCCAGCGTCGACTTGCCGCAGCCGGACTCGCCGACGATGCCGAGCGTCTCGCCCTGCATGAGGTCGAAGGAGACCCCGTCGACCGCCTTCACCGCGCCGACCTGCTTCTTGAACAGCACGCCCTTGGTCAGCGGGAAGTGCTTGACCAGGTCGCGGACTTCGAGGATCGGCTCGCCGCGCGCCACCTCCTGCTCGAAGGCGGCCTCCACCGGCGATTCGACCGGGCCGGCCCCGTCAACGGTCATGGAGGGTCTCCTTCCAGAAGAAGCAGGCGCTGCCCCGCCCGGCCAGTTCGGTGCCGTCGTCCTCGGCGACCGGGAACAGCTCCGGCACCTGCCGCCGGCAGATGTCCTGGGCGCGCGGGCAGCGCGGGTTGAACGCGCAGCCCGGCGGGATCCGCAGCAGGTTGGGCGGCAGACCCTTGATCGCGTACAGCTCCTGGCCCTTCTGGTCCAGGCGCGGGATCGAGTCCAGCAGCCCCCGGGTGTACGGGTGGGCCGGGCGCGCGTAGAGCTCGTGCACGGGCGCCGTCTCCACGATCCGCCCCGCGTACATCACCGCGATCTTGTCGGCGACGTCCGCGACCACGCCGAGGTCGTGGGTGATCAGGATCAGTCCCATGTGGTATTCGGCCTGCAGCTCCGCGAGCAGGTCCATCACCTGCGCCTGCACGGTGACGTCCAGCGCGGTGGTGGGCTCGTCCGCGATGATCAGGTCCGGCTCCAGCGCCAGCGCCATGGCGATCATGATGCGCTGACGCATGCCGCCGGAGAACTGGTGCGGGTAGTCGTTGACCCGCTCCCGGGCGGCGGGGATGCGCACCCGCTCCATCAGCTCGACGGCCTTCTCCTTGGCCTGCTTGCGCGAGCTGTTGTGGTGGGCGCGGAACATCTCGCCGAGCTGGAAGCCCACGGTGAGCACCGGGTTCAGCGAGGAGAGCGCGTCCTGGAAGATCATCGCGATCTTCTGGCCGCGGATCCTGCGCCGCGCCTCCTTGTCCAGCGTCAGCATGTCCTGGCCCCGGAAGCGGATCTCGCCCCGGGGGATGCGGGCCGGCGGCATGTCCAGGATGCCCATGATCGCCTGCGCGGTCACCGACTTGCCGGAGCCCGACTCGCCGAGCACCGCCAGCGTCTCCCCGGCCCGGACGCTGTAGTCAACCCCGTTGACGGCCTTGGCGACGCCGTCCCGGGTGACGAACTCGACGTGCAGGTCGCGGACGTCGAGCAACGGGCCCTCGTAGGGCGCCGCCCGCCCGGCCTCGCCGGTGTCGGTTGCTGTGGTCACGATGCGTCCCCTCGCTCAGCGCAGCTTCGGGTCGAGCGCGTCGCGCACCGCGTCGCCCAGCATGATGAAGGCCAGCACGGTGATGGAGAGCGCGGCGGCCGGGAAGAACAGGACGTACGGGGCGGTGCGGATCACCTTCTGGGCGGAGGAGATGTCGATGCCCCAGGAGATGGTCGGGTCCTGCAGGCCGATGCCGAGGAAGCTCAGCGTCGCCTCGGTCGCGATGTAGCCGCCCAGCGCGATGGTCGCCACCACGATCACCGGGGCGACCGCGTTCGGCAGGATGTGCCGGAACATCAGCCGCCCGGTGCCGGCGCCGAGCGCCTTCCCGGCCACCACGAAGTCGGACTGTTTGACCGTCAGCACCGCGCCGCGCATGACGCGGGCGATCTGGGTCCAGCCCAGCACGCCGAGCGCGATGACCACGCTCCACACCGTGCGGGTGGAGAAGGCGTTCAGCAGCACCAGCGCGCCGAGCAGCAGCGGGATGCCGAAGAAGATGTCGATGATCCGGGAGAGCACCGCGTCCACGGTGCCGCCGAAGTAGCCGGCCACCATCCCGGTCAGCCCGCCGAGCAGGGTGACCGTGGCGGTCACGAAGATGCCGACGGTGATCGAGGCCCGGGCGCCGTACACCACCCGGGCGTAGATCGAACGGCCCTGGCCGTCGTAGCCGAACCAGCCGGCGCCGAAGAAGTCCGTCCAGTCCGGCCGCTTGAGGTAGTTGTTGACCAGGTCGGCCTTGCGCGGATCGGCGTCGGTGAACGCCCCGGGGAAGACCGCCATCACGATCAGCAGCAGGATCAGCACCGCCGAGATCAGGAAGATCGGCCGCCTGCGCAGATCGCGCCAGGCGTCGCCCCAGAGGCTGCGGGCCTCCTCCCGCTTCTCGGGGTCGCGCTCGACCAGCGTCTCCTGCTCGACCGCCATGCCCTGCTCGCCGGCGTAGTCCAAGTGGTCCACCCCCGGCTTGGGACGCGGCTCGTAGGAGTCCTCGTCGTGGATGTCAGGCATAGCGGATCCTCGGGTCCAGGACCGCGTAGAGCAGGTCGACGACGAGGGAGGCCACCAGGTAGACGATCACCAGCACGGTGACGATGCCGACCACGGTCGGCCCCTCCTTCTGGTTGATCGCCCGGTAGAGGACGTTGCCGACGCCCTGCACGTTGAAGATGCCCTCGGTGACGATCGCGCCGCCCATCAGCGCGCCGAGGTCGGTGCCAAGGAAGGTGACCACCGGGATCAGCGAGTTGCGCAGCAGGTGCCGGGTGACGATGGTGCGCCGGGGCAGGCCCTTGGCCACCGCGGTGCGCATGTAGTCGGCCCGCAGGTTCTCGCCGATCGAGGTGCGGGTGAGCCGGGCGACGTAGGCGAGCGACAGCGAGCCCAGCACGATCGCGGGGAGGATCAGCTGGGAGAGGTCCCTGGAGTCCTGGACGGTGGGGGTGACCCAGCCCAGGTTGGTCGCGAAGACGGTCTGGGCGAGGTAGGCCAGCACGAAGACCGGGATGGAGATCACCAGCAGGGTGAGGATCAGCACCGCGGTGTCCTGCAGGCTGCCGCGCTTCAGCCCGGAGACCACGCCCAGCAGCAGTCCGAAGACCATCTCGAAGACGAAGGCCAGCAGGGCCAGCCGGATGGTGACCGGGAAGGCGTCCGCCATGATGTCGGAGACCGGACGGCCGGTGAAGCTGGTGCCGAAGTCCCCCTGGAAGAGGTTCCCCATGTAGTGCAGGTACTGCTTCCAGATCGGCTGGTCCAGGTAGTACTTGTGCTTGAGACTGGCCACCACGGCGGGGTCCGCGGCCTTCTCCCCGAACAGGGCCGAGACCGGGTCGCCCGGCAGCGTGTAGACCATCAGGAAGATCAGCAGCGTGGTGCCGAAGAACACCGGGATCATCTGCAGCACCCGCCGCAGCACGTAACTGCCCATTCGAGCCTCCCTCCTGGAGACGTGATCGAGTGCCCGGGCCCCGCCCTCCGTGCGGAAGGGGCGGGGCCCGCGCGGGACGTCTCGTCAGCCCTTGACCTCGACCTGGGTCCAGGCCGGGTTGCCGAAGGAGTCGAACTTCACGTTCTGGACCTTGGTGGAGTAGCCCGAGGTGGTGCGGTAGTACCAGAGCGGGATGGCCGGCATGCCGCCGGGCAGCACGGCCTCGGCCTGCTGGTAGCCGGTCGTCGAGTCGGCGACGCTGGCGGCCTGGTCGGCCTGGGTGGCGAGCTGGTCGAACTGCGGGTCGCTGTAGCCGAAGTCGTTGGACGCGGCGCCGGTGCGGTACACGTCGGCGAGGAAGTTGGCGTTCAGCGGGTAGTCCTGGACCCAGCCGGTGCGGAAGGCGCCGTTGATCTGGTGACCGGTGATCGCCGCGCGGGCGGTCTTGAAGTCCGGCTTCGGGTCGCCCACGCAGTCCACGCCGGTGTTCTGCCGGATCGAGTTGCAGACCGCGTCCACCCACTCCTTGTGGCCGCCGTCGGCGTTGTAGGTGATGGTCAGCCGGTTGCCGGGGGCGCCGCCGCCCTCGGCGATCAGCTGCTTGGCCTTGGCCGCGTCGAAGGTGCAGAACTCACCGCACTGGCCGGCCTTGTAGCCCTCGACGCCCTCGGCCACCCAGGCGGTGGCCGGCTTGCGCGAGCCCTGGAGCACCGTCTTGGTGATGGTGTCGCGGTCGATCGCCATCGACAGGCCCTGGCGGACCTTGGCCTTCTCCGGGGAGGCCCAGTCGGCCTGGTAGAGCGTGAAGCCGATGTTCTGGATGGCGCCCTGCGGCTCGTCGACCGCCCGGTCGCCCAGGTCGGTCTTGTAGGTGGCCAGGGCGGAGGGCGGCACCTGGTCCATCACGTCCAGGTTGTTCGACTGGAGGTCGGCGTAGGCGGCCTCGGCGGTGCTGTACATCTTGAAGACGACGCCGCCGTTCTTCGGCTTGTCGACGCCCTGGTAACCCGGGTAGGCCTTGGTGGTCAGCTGCTGGTTGTGGTCCCAGCTGACGAACTGGTACGGGCCGTTGCCGACCGGCTTCTGCCCGTACCCGGCGGGGTCGCCGAAGAAGGCGTCCGGCAGCGGGGAGAAGGCGATGTAGCCGAGCTTGTACTCGAAGTACGAGACCTTGCCGCTCAGCTTGACGGTGAAGTGCAGGTCGTCCACGACGGTCAGCCCGGACATCTTGTCGGTGGTCGGCTGGCCGCTCGCCGGGTGCACGTCCTGGTACCCCTCGATGTCGGAGAACCAGGAGCTGTTGATCTGGTTGTTGGCGGTGGTCGCTCCCCAGTTCCAGGCGTCCACGAAGTTCTTGGCGTGCACCGGCGTGCCGTCGTGGAACGTCCAGCCGTCCTTCAGGGTGACGTTGAAGGTCTGCGAGTCGCTGGTCTCGATCGTGTCCGCGACCTGCATCCGGATCTTCGCGTTCGAGGGGTCGTAGTCGACCAGCCCCTTGAACAGGTTCTGGATGATGCGCCCGCCACCGGTCTCGTTGGCGTTGGCCGGCTGCAGCGGGTTCTGCGGCTCGCTGCTCTGGTAGCTGAAGGTCTGGCTGCTGTCCGACGAGCCGCTGCTGCCGCCCTCGTCGCTGCTGCTGCATCCACTGGCCACCAGGGCCACGGACGTCGCTGCGGCGAGGACCCATCGAGCACGGGTGGCCACGGGCATGGAGGTCCCTCCTCAAGGTGTGTGACGCATCACACCCCATGAGAAGGTCGGCCGCCCGGCGGCGCGAGCTGGGAACCCCCGGACGGGTGCACCGGACGCGACGCCGGTTGACGCCCCGGCGGACCGG
>NZ_BAAAKJ010000157.1:0-8673 GCF_039527695.1 Kitasatospora putterlickiae | reverse complement strand
CCGTGATCGGCGACGGGCCCCTCCGGGCGGGAACGGACCGGCGGTCAGGCCGCGGCCGTCTCCCGGACGGCGGCGAAGTGGCACGCCGACTGGTGCTTGGCCGGGCCGCTCAGCACCTCGGGCACCGCCAGCAGCGGGACCTCGGTCGAGCAGCGCTCCTCCGCCTTCCAGCAGCGGGTGCGGAAGCGGCAGCCGGACGGCGGGTTGGCCGGCGAGGGGATGTCACCGGTCAGGATGATCCGGTCGCGGTTGGCGCGCGCCTCCGGGTCCGGCACCGGCACCGCGGAGAGCAGCGCCTGGGTGTACGGGTGGGTGGCGTTCTCGTAGATCTCCTCGTCCGTGCCGATCTCGACCAGCTTGCCGAGGTACATCACGCCGACGCGGTCGGAGATGTGCCGGACGATCGAGAGGTCGTGGGCGATGAACATGTAGGAGAGCTCGAAGTCGTTCTGGAGCTGCTCCAGCAGGTTGATCACCTGGGCCTGGACGGACACGTCGAGCGCGGAGACCGGCTCGTCGCAGATGATGATCTCCGGCTTGAGCGCGAGGCCGCGGGCGATGCCGATGCGCTGGCGCTGGCCGCCGGAGAACTGGTGCGGGTACCGGTTGATGTACTCCGGGTTGAGGCCGACGACGTCCAGCAGGTCCTGGACCGCCTTGCGGCGGTCGCCCTTGGGAGCCACCTCGGGGTGGATCTCGAAGGGCTCGCCGATGATGTCGCCGACCGTCATGCGCGGGTTGAGCGAGGTGTACGGGTCCTGGAACACCATCTGGATGTTCCGGCGGACGGCCTTGAGGGCCGCGCCGGACAGCTTGGAGATGTCCTCGCCCTTGAACAGCACCTGGCCGGAGGTGGCCCGCTCCAGGTTCATCAGCACCTTGGCCAGCGTGGACTTGCCACAGCCGGACTCGCCGACGATGCCGAGCGTCTCGCCCTTCCCCAGCTCGAAGGAGACGCCGTCGACGGCCTTGACGGCGCCGACCTGCTTCTTGAACAGGATGCCCTGGGTCAGCGGGTAGTGCTTGACCAGGTCCTTGACCTCCAGGATGGGCTCAGCCATGGAGGGTCTCCTTCCAGAGGTGGCACGCGCTGCGGCGGCCGGTGAGCTCCTTGCCGTCCTTGTCGGTCACCTGGTGCAGCTTCGGGATCTCCGTGCGGCACAGGTCGGTGGCGACGTCACAGCGGGGGTTGAACGCGCAGCCGGCCGGAACCTTCAGCAGGTTCGGGGGCAGGCCCTTGATCGCGTACAGCTCCTGGCCCTTCTGGTCCAGGCGCGGGATGGAGCGGAGCAGGCCCTTGGTGTACGGGTGCGCCGGGTTGGCGTACAGGTCGCGCACCGGGGCGGTCTCGACGATCCGGCCGGCGTACATCACGGCGATCTTGTCCGCGACGTCGGCGACCACGCCGAGGTCGTGGGTGATCAGGATCAGGCCCATGTTGAACTCGGCCTGCAGCTCCGCGAGCAGGTCCATCACCTGGGCCTGGACGGTGACGTCCAGGGCGGTGGTGGGCTCGTCGGCGATGATCAGGTCGGGCTCCATGGAGAGCGCCATGGCGATCATGATGCGCTGGCGCATGCCGCCGGAGAACTGGTGCGGGTAGTCGCCGACGCGCTGCTTGGCGGCGGGGATGCGCACCCGCTCCATCAGCTCGATCGCCTTCTCCCGGGCCTCCTTCTTGGAGGCGCCGCGGTGCACCCGGAACATCTCGCCGAGCTGGGCGCCGACGGTCATCACGGGGTTCAGCGAGGAGAGCGCGTCCTGGAAGATCATCGCGATCTTCTGGCCGCGGATCTGCCGGCGCTCCTCCTCCTTCATCGCGAGCATGTCCTGCCCGCGGAAGAGGATCTGGCCCTGGGCGATCTTGCCGGGCGGCATGTCGAGGATGCCCATGATGGTCTGGGCGGTCACCGACTTGCCGGAGCCCGACTCGCCGAGCACCGCCAGCGTCTCGCCCGCGGCCACGGAGTAGTTGACGCCGTTCACGGCCTTGGCGACGCCGTCCCGGGTGTGGAACTCCACGTGGAGGTCCTTGACCTCCAGCAGCGGGGTGCCAACCTCAAGGCGGCCGTTCTTCTGGTTCTTCTCGATCACGGTGGTCATCGGGTCGTCACCTCTTCTCTCAGCGGAGCTTCGGGTCGAGGGCGTCGCGGACCGCGTCGCCGAGCATGATGAAGGCCAGCACGGTGACGCTCAGCACGGCGGCCGGGAAGAGCAGGACGTGCGGGGCGTCCAGGAAGCGGGCCTGCGCGTCGCTGATCATCAGACCCCAGGAGATCTGCGGCGGCTGGACACCGATGCCCAGGTAGGACAGCGCGGCCTCGGCACCGATGTAGACGCCCAGGCTGATCGCGGAGACCACGATGACCGGCGCGACGGCGTTCGGCACGATGTGCCGGAAGGTGATCCGGCCCGAGCCGGCGCCCAGGGCACGGGCGGCCATCACGTAGTCGTTGTTCTTGTTGGCCAGCACCGAGGCGCGCATGATGCGGAAGATCTGCGGCCAGCCGAGCACCGCCATGACCAGCGAGACGCTGAGGGCGTTGCCCGCCCACGGCAGCATCGACATGATCAGCATGCCGCCGAGCAGCAGCGGGATCGAGAAGAAGATCTCGGTGAAGCGGGACAGGATCGAGTCGGTGACCCCGCCCTTCCAGCCGGCCCAGAGGCCGAGCAGACCGCCCACCACGGTGACCAGCAACGTGGTCAGGACACCGACGATGATCGAGTTCCGGGCGCCCCACACCGTGCGGGTGTAGATGTCGCAGCCCTGGACGTCGAAGCCGAACCAGTGCTCGGCGCTCGGCCGCTGCAGCGAGTTCGCCAGGTCGCAGGCGTTGCCGTCGGTCGGGCTGCCGTCGGTGAACAGTCCCGGGACCGCGGAGATCACGAGCAGGCAGAACACCAGCACCGCACCGATGATGAAGACCGGGTTGCGGCGCAGGTCGCGGATCGCGTCGGACCAGAGGCTGGCGACGCGCTCCGGCTTCTTCTCCGGCGAAGTCTTGGGGGTGTTGTCCCCGGAGGGGGCCTCGGCGCCCTTGGTGATGGTGTCACTCATAGCGGATCCTCGGGTCGAGCACGGCGTACAGCAGGTCCACGAGCAGGGTGGTGACCAGGTAGATCAGCACCAGCAGCGTGACGACGCCGACGATGATCGTGCCCTGCTTCTGGTACACGGCCTGGGCGAGCAGACCGCCGATGCCGTGGATGTTGAAGATCTTCTCGGTGATGACCGCGCCACCCATCAGACCGCCGAGGTCGGCACCGAGGAAGGTGACGATCGGGATCAGCGCGTTGCGCAGGGCGTGCCGGCCGATCACCCGACGGCGCTTCAGGCCCTTGGCGACCGCGGTGCGGACGTAGTCCGCGCGCATGGTCTCCATCAGGCTGGTGCGGGTCAGGCGGGCGACGTACGCGAGCGAGGTCGAGGCGAGGACGAAGGCCGGCAGCAGGTACGCCCGCAGCCCGTCCTCCTCGTTGAAGGAGACCGAGAAGATCTCAAGGCCGTAGTCGTTCTTCAGCTTCACACCGAGCACCAGCTGGAGCACGAAGCCGGTGACGAACACCGGGATCGAGATCACGAACAGCGTGCTGATGAGGACCAGCTGGTCCAGGAACTTGCCCTTGCGCAGGGCCGCCATGACGCCCGCCAGAACACCGATGACCGCTTCGATGATGAAGGCCACGATGGCGAGGTTGACGGTGAACGGGAATGCCTCACCGATCATGTCGCTCACCGAACGACCGGTCAGGCTCTCGCCCAGGTCGCCCTGGAAGACACCGGTGATGTAGTTCCAGTACTGGAGCAGGAACGGGTCGTTCAGGTGGTACTTCTGGCGGATCATCTCCGCCACGAGCGGGTCGGCCTTCTTCTCGCCGGCCAGCGCCTGCACCGGGTCACCGGGCAGGCTGAAGACAAGCCAGTAGATCAGGAACGTCGCACCGATCAGGACAGGGATTGCCTGTATAAGTCGGCGGATGACATAGCGGCCCATCAGACCTCCATACTTTCGGACAAGGAAGGGAGGCGGGGGGACTCGGACTGTGGTCCGGTCCACCCGCCCCCGTTCGTCTGATTAACCGGATCAGCCGGCGAGCTCGACCTCGTCCAGGTTCATGCGACCCTGGGCGTCGGTGTCGAAGTTCTTGATCTTCTTGGTGTACGCGGCGGACGACATGTAGGTGTACACCGGGATGTACGGCAGCTCCTTGATCAGGATGTCGTCGGCCTGCTGGTACAGCTTCTGACCCTCTTCGGGGGTCTTGGCCTGGTCGGCCTGGTCCAGCAGCGACTCGAACTGCTCGTTGACGTAGCCGCCGTAGTTCGAGCCGTTCTCGATCGCGACCTTCGAGAAGATCGGACGCAGGTAGTTCTCGATCGACGGGTAGTCCATCGACCACGCCATGCGGAAGCCGCCGGAGTACTGCTTGTCGCCCAGCGCGTCGAGGATCTTGCCGAACTTCTCGAACGGCTTGATCGTGACGTCGACGCCCAGGTTCTTCTTCAGCTGGTTGGCGACGGCCTCGATCCACTCCTTGTGGCCACCGTCGGCGTTGTAGCCGAGCTCCATGGTGTTGCCCGGGACGCCGCCCGCGGTGTCGAAGATCTGCTTGGCCTTGGCCGGGTCGTACTTCGCCGCGTCGCCCATGGCGCCCTTGCGGTAACCCGGGATCAGCGGGTTGATGAAGTCGTCGGCCGGGACGCGGGTGCCCGAGAAGATCGTCTTGGTGATCGCCTCGCGGTCGATCGCCATCGAGATCGCCTTGCGGATCTCCGGGTTGCCGTAGGTGGCCGGGTTGGTCGAGATCGGGAAGCCGATGTAGCCGACGCCGGACTCCGGCTTGTAGATGTAGCGGTCGCCGAACTCGCCCTTGACCGTGCCCATGGCCGAGATCGGGAGCTTGTCGGTGGCCTGGATGTTGTCGGCGCGCAGGTCGTTGTACGCCGTCTCCAGCTTGTCGTAGATCTTGAAGGTGACGCCCTGCAGCTTCGCCTTGCCGTCAGCGGCCGGGAAGTTGTCGTAGCGCTTGACCTTGATCTGCTGGTTGTGCTCCCACTTGCCGTCCATCTGGAACGGGCCGTTGCCGATGGGGGCCTCCTCGAAGGACTTCTGGTCCTGGAAGAAGGCCTTCGGCAGCGGGTAGAAGGCGTTGTAGCCCAGCATGGTCTTGAACTGGGAGAACGGGTTGGTCAGGGTGACGGTGAAGGTCTTGTCGTCGACGACCTGCAGGCCCTTGAGCTTGTCGGTGGCCGGCTTCTTGTCCTTGCCCGGGGCCAGGTCGGCGGAGCCCTCGATCTTGGCGAAGAACGGCAGGCCCTCGGCCGCGTTGTCCTGGTTGGCGCCCCAGTTCCAGGCGTCCACGAAGGACTGGGCGGTGACCTTCTCACCGTTGTGGAAGGTGTAGCCGTCCTTCAGCTTGATCGTCCAGACCTTGCTGTCGGGGGACTCGATCGACTCGGCGACGCGCAGCTTCGGCTCGTTGGTCTTGTTGTCGTACTCGACCAGGCCGGCGAACAGCGCGTTCAGGACCTCGGCACCCTCGGACTCCGCGGTGTTCTGCGGAACCAGCCCGTGCTGCGGCTCACCGAGCTGGACGGCGATCGTGCCGCCGCCGGAGGCGGCCTTGTCCTCGCTCTTCGAGCTGGTGCTGCAGGCGGTCGCCGCGAGGGCGATCGCGGTCGCCGCGACGATCCACTTGGTCTGGGTTGCACCACGCATGGGGGATGCCTCCTGAATTCGACTTTCCAACGAGGAGAGCACCGCGGGCGGTTGGTCCGGTCCGCCGTGCCGTCCGCGCTCGTGGTTTCGGCGCGCACCCCTGCGCGTTAACCCTTGACCCGAGCCTGACTGCACCCACTATGTGTCACGCACGGACACGAAAGTGACCACTGGCGATCTCAATTAGGTCACATGAACGGTCGGTAAGTTTCGAAAATCGGACATAAGAGACATACTCAGACAGGCATCAACCGGACAGTCGTCATGAATGACGGACTGTCACGTTCGCTCAGCGGACATCTTCGCGTGGTAGGCGCTATTCCGTTTATACGCGCGTCGACAGCGTGGAGTAGTTGAAAAGGTTCGCCCCCCTCTCCATCGGAAAGGGGGGCGAACGTTTCCGGCCAAAGCACCGCCGGAGGGGCTCAGAACGCCGTGATCACGCCTTCTTGGCGCGCGAGGCGGTACGGCCGCGGTCCTTCTGGTCGAGGACGACCTTACGGATGCGAACCGTCTCCGGGGTCACCTCGATGCACTCGTCCTCGCGGCAGAACTCCAGCGACTGCTCCAGCGAGAGCTTGCGCGGCGGGACGATCGACTCGGCCACGTCGGCGTTCGAGGACCGCATGTTGGTGAGCTTCTTCTCCTTGGTGATGTTGACGTCCATGTCGTCGGAGCGCGAGTTCTCACCGACGATCATGCCCTCGTACACCTCGGTGCCCGGCTCGCAGAAGAGCACGCCGCGCTCCTGCAGGTTGGTCATCGCGAAGGCGGTGACCACGCCGGCCCGGTCGGCGACCAGCGAGCCGTTGTTGCGGGTGGTGAGCTGGCCGAACCACGGCTCGTGGCCCTCGTGGATCGAGTGCGCGATGCCGGTGCCGCGGGTGTTGGTGAGGAACTCGGTCCGGAAGCCGATCAGACCGCGGGACGGGACGACGAACTCCATCCGGACCCAGCCCGAGCCGTGGTTGGACATGTTGTCCATCCGGCCCTTGCGGATGCCCATGAGCTGGGTGACGGCGCCCATGTGCTCCTCGGGCACGTCCACGGTCAGCCGCTCGACCGGCTCGTGGGTCTTGCCGTTGACCTCCTTGGTGACCACCTGCGGCTTGCCGACGGTCAGCTCGAAGCCCTCACGGCGCATGGTCTCGATCAGGATGGCCAGCGCCAGCTCGCCGCGGCCCTGCACCTCCCAGGCGTCCGGACGCTCGGTGTCCAGGACGCGCAGCGAGACGTTACCGATCAGCTCGCGGTCCAGGCGGTCCTTCACCTGACGGGCGGTGACCTTGCGGTCGACCTTGGCGCCGGACTTGGCGTCCGCGCCCTTGCCGCTGCCGCCCCTGCCGACCAGCGGCGAGGTGTTGGTGCCGATGGTCATCGAGATGGCCGGCTCGTCCACCGTGATCAGCGGCAGCGCGATCGGGTTCTCGGTGTCGGCCAGGGTCTCGCCGATCATGATGTCGGAGATGCCGGCGACGGCGCAGATGTCACCGGGGCCCGCCACCTCGGCCGGCTTGCGGGTGAGCGCCTCGGTCATCAGCAGCTCGGAGATGCGGACGTTGGAGATGCTGCCGTCGCGCTTGATCCAGGCCACCGTCTGGCCCTTGCGCAGCTCGCCCTGCTCGACGCGGAGCAGCGCGATGCGGCCGAGGAAGTTGTCGGCGTCCAGGTTGGTGACGTGGGCCTGCAGCGGGGCGTCCGCGTCGTAGGTCGGGGCCGGGACGTGCTCCAGGATGGTGGAGAAGAACGGCTCCAGGTTGTCGCTGTCGCCCGGGACGGTGCCGTTGTCCGGCTTGGTCAGCGAGGCGACGCCGTCACGCGCGCAGGCGTAGACGATCGGGAACTCGATCTGGTCCTCGTCCGCGTCGAGGTCGAGGAAGAGGTCGTAGGTCTCGTTGATGACCTCGTCGATCCGGGCGTCCGGACGGTCGGTCTTGTTGATGCAGAGGATGACGGGCAGCCGCGCGGTGAGCGCCTTGCGGAGCACGAAGCGGGTCTGCGGCAGCGGGCCCTCGGAGGCGTCGACCAGCAGGACGACCGCGTCCACCATCGACAGACCGCGCTCGACCTCGCCACCGAAGTCGGCGTGGCCCGGGGTGTCGATGATGTTGATGGTGATCGGCGCGCCACCATCCTTGGGGTGGTACTTGACCGCGGTGTTCTTCGCGAGAATGGTGATGCCCTTCTCACGCTCCAGGTCGTTGGAGTCCATCATCCGGTCGTCCAGCTGCTGGTGGGCCGCGAACGCACCCGCCTGCTTGAGCATGGCGTCGACCAGGGTGGTCTTGCCGTGGTCGACGTGGGCGACGATGGCGACGTTACGGATGTCGTTGCGCGTGGGCATGCCTAGCGGATTCTCCTGGAATCGTGGGTTACGGCGCCCGGCTGCGTGACGCGCACTTGCGACCCCTCGGTCGCCACCACCCGTTCCGCCTGCTACTACCGGTCCACCCGCCGGGCAGGACATGCCACGGCTTCCTCCTATGGTACGGGGAACCGCCCAGCTCGGCCGAAACGGGCAGGACGGCCGGGACCAAGATCACAGCTCGGTCACGCCCCGTTCACCCCGCGGACGCCACGATCGACGGGGCGGCCGGCCCGGGTCGCCGCGGTCCGACAGCGGCGGGACGACTGGGCCGTACCCTCCCCGCCGCGCCGTCCCCGCCGCGGCCCGTCAGGCGGCCCAGCCCAGGTCCTGGAGGCGGGGGCGGGCCAGGCCCCGGATGCCGGCGCCCGCCACGCCGTCCCGGACCGCGACCGCCTCCGGGCGCTGGAAGAGCGGCACCGAGTGGCCCAGCTGCCAGATCCGCGCGTCGGCCTCCTGGAGCAGGGCGCGGCGGGCGGGCGGGTCGGGCTCGGCGGCGGCCCGGTCGAAGAGGCGGTCGATCTCCTCCGTCCCGGACCGCGCGTAGTTGCGGCCGGCCACCGGGGCGCCGTCCGGGCCGCGCCG